>NZ_JAPVZJ010000006.1:0-100665 GCF_041432295.1 Streptococcus sp. 27098_8_109 | reverse complement strand
GTGGAATTGCTCTTTTTTTATCTGATAATTAGATTTTTTATACTAGTTCATCGATTGGAGTATGTTTTTTATCGAGGCCTTGGGCTACTGGGAGACTGGTTAAGTAACCTTGATAAGTGGTAACACCTTGACGCAACCCCTCATCTTCAGAGATTGCTTGTACAAATTCTTTTTTAGCCAAAGCTTCGATATAAGGAAGAGTGACATTGGTTAGTGCGATAGTTGAAGTACGAGCAACCGCACCAGGGATGTTGGCAACGGCATAGTGGAGCACACCGTGTTTTTCATAGACGGGTTCATCATGAGTTGTGACACGGTCAGCTGTCTCGATAACGCCACCTTGGTCAACGGCAACGTCAACGATGACTGATCCTGGACGCATTTGCTTGACCATCTTATCTGTCACCAATTTTGGTGCTTTGGCACCGGGGATGAGAACCGCCCCAATAACAACATCCGCATCTCTCACACTGGCTTCGATGTTAAATGAATTGGACATGAGAGTTTGAATTTGGTGACCAAAGACCTCCTCTAAAACGGAGAGACGTTTAGCACTGATATCAAGGATGGTTACTTGAGCACCAAGACCAAGCGCAATTCGAGCAGCATGGGTCCCTACGACACCGCCACCGATGATGGTTACTTTCCCTTTAGGTACACCCGGCACACCACCCAGTAAGACACCAGAACCTCCTGCTTGCTTAGTTAGGAAGTGAGCTCCGATTTGGACTGCCATACGGCCTGCAACCTCACTCATAGGAACGAGGAGTGGTAACTGACCTTGGGAATCATGGACAGTTTCATAGGCAATCCCTGTTGTTTTTGCTTCCAACATAGCATCTGCTAATTCTGGAGCAGCGGCCATGTGCAAGTAGGTGAAGAGAAGCAGGTCTTCACGCAAGTACTCATATTCAGAAGGTAATGGTTCTTTTACTTTCACGACCAACTCAGCTGTCCAGGCTTCACCAGCAGTAGCGACAATCTCAGCTCCTTGCTTTTGATAGTCAGCATCAGTAAAGCCAGAACCGAGACCAGCATCTGTTTCGATAAGGACGCGATGACCACGACCGACTAAGCTGTGGACACCAGCAGGTGTGAGGGCGACACGGTTTTCATTATTCTTAATTTCTTTTGGAATTCCGATTAACATAGAGAAAAACTCCCTTTCTATTGACGGGTTATAAATGATTTATCACAATTTTCTATAAAATAAGGTGATGATTTTATTCTATATGAAACCGCTTTAAAAATCAAGAAAAACTTGTTGTAACTCCTTTTTTATGCTAGACTGATAGAAAGTACTTTTGAATGGAAGAAACGTATGGAATCAATCTTTTTAAAACTTGCCCAGTATCCATCTATAGAAACGGAGCGTTTATTGCTCCGACCTGTAACCTTGGATGATGCAGAAGCTATGTTTGAGTATGCTTCAGATAAGAAAAAAGGAGATTCTCTTGGACGAAAAGCAAATTATAAAGTTAAAGGACGTTGAATTTGTAGGAATTGGTACTTTTGAAGGGGAAATAGTTTTTTTTGATAAGAAAACAGGCAGGATGTTCTTAGGTCATTCTAAAACAAAGTTTAAAGTGTCTCCTGTTGCTTTCTCAGCAGGAGCAACACTTATACTTTATGTGATTGTAAGAGAAATAAGTAAAATTCAGGTATTCAGTGGTTTTTGGCCCTTGATTTTTGGTTTTTTTCTAATGATCATTGTCTCAAAACTCCTCTACAGACCTGCTTTGAATGAAGAATTAATTATTAGTCCTTTTGTACTTTCAAACGTTGATATGATAACTTTTCTTAAAAACGAGAAGAAAAATATAGTGAAGAGTCATCTCATCATACTACTGGGATTTCTTTTTCCAGTGCTTTTTTCTATAGTTTATTTATTGACTTCTAATTTTTTATTTTTGTTTTTAGCCATTTTATTTTTTATGTTTCCTCTATTGTTATTAAACACGAAACCAATACAGAGATTTAAAGTAGTTCATATGTTAGACAAAAAATATTCCACTAAGGAAAATGATATATGAAAAAATATTTAAAAAATATGGTTCCGATAGGAACAATTGATAAAAATCCAGTTTATTTTGATAAAAAAGATTCTAGTTTATACATAGTAAGAAAAAAGACTTCTTTTTTGGAAACTGCTGGCAGTAGCATGATCATGATTATTTATGGCATAATTGGAAAAGTCAATTCCAAATACTATTCAACCATTCTGGGAAGATATCAATTTCTAATGATTGGCATCCTGATTTCCTTTATAATAGCCTTTGTTGTTTGTTATGCGACCTTCCATCGTGAGAGAGAAGTGGAAAAACTTCAATTAGAGGAAAAAGCAATGAGGGACTTTGTGTTAAGAGAACGAAAAAATATCTTGTTTACTTATTTATCTCTTATCATATTACCACTAATTATAATATTCTTTGCATACCTCTTTATCACATATAGCAACATTTCATGGGGAGTTGTTTCAGTTTTATTTATGACTATATATTTTATGTTCTTTTATAATAAAATCTTCCAAAGAGGAAAAATCATAAATGAACTGTATAAAACTTATAAATGATAAAGATAATTATGAAAAGTAACACTAAAAATTTCATTGCCCTAGGTATATATCAGGGAAAATCTGTCTACTATAACAATGAAAATCATCAACTGTTATATTCAACAAAGGATAAAACCAATGGAGCAACTGCTCTTACTGGTTACAGTTCAATTGCTCTTGTTTTATATAGTGTTTTAAGAAGTATAAGTAAAAATGGTAAAGTACCAACAGATTTTCGGTTGCTGTCTTTGGTCCTTGCTTATATTATCATTAGTATTGGTAGCAGTCTATTCCTTTATTATGTTTTAAATCGTGTCATTGAGTTAGAAGAATTTCAAATTGATTTAAGAAATTATCAAGACTTTTTAAAGCAAGAAAAAAGGAATGTTTTAATATTATATATAACGATGCTCTGTTTTTTGATTATAGGAATAGTGACTGGAATTATTTTCATAAGTTCAGGTAATTATATTAGTCTTGTATTAACTTTATCATCATATTTTATTGTATGCACTATTTTAAATACCAAATTGATTAAACGTGGCATGATATTGAGAAAGTTATACAAAGAATTAGAAAATAAAGATATTTAATTGAAAGATCGAGTTCTATAGATTTTTTAATTTATTGAAAAATTAGAATAAGCTGATTAAGCTGTGATTTTTAATTAAACGGACTTAGAGTTAGGTCAATTTAGGAGGTTAATGTGAAAGAAAAAACAGTTAGAGAAGTTGAAGAATTAAATAAAGCTTATTTTAAAAGTTTAGCGAACACTCGCGCATCTGCAAGTATGATGTTTATTTCGTTTACAGGAGTATTTATATTATCTTTAATTATTTGGGTTTTTTCCTGGTATTTAAAAGAGGTTTTATTAATAAATCCATTAACTTATTGGTTTTTTGATCTTCTCATTTTCTTCTTACTTTATTTAATTGTTGCTTTTTTTATTCCATTAGCAGGAATGTTTGCATATAAAAGACAAATTTTAGCAACCTTTTCTCTGATGATAGTTTATATTGGAATATACTTTTCATTACAAATGATGATGCTGATAATTCTTGTAACATCAATCTCGACGAAGGAATTTTCGCTTGGATTCCCTAAGTATTCTCCAATTTTTATTCCATTTTTGTTAATTTCTACAGTTTGTGGCTTTATTTATCAATATTTCTGGTTAAAACGCCAGTTAAAAAAAGGTTTCTCTGTAAATAGGACAATGGGGAATTATTTTGCTAAATCTAATGCATATGGTAGAAACTCTCTTTACATCATTTTTGGACTTTCTATGTTGGCTGCCTTACTTTCAGGTAAATTGATACTTATTTTTGGAATTCTTGGAGCTCTTCTTTTCAGCTATGCATTTTCTCAATTGATTACAGAAGTCGCCTATCTTTTATATCTTAAAACTCAAAGCAAGGAATATTGGGAAGATGTACCTACGAAAAAAGAGACTTTTCGAGATTTATTTAAGGGTTTCAGTTTAAAGAAAGCAAAAATTAGAATTTTCCTTGAGATTTTGTTTTGTTCAATATTTCTAGGTATTATGTATAATATAGGCTATTTTAGTCCTAGTTCATACACCCCCCTTTGGCTTATTTGGTTTGGGAGAATATTTATAATTTTGATAGGACTGGATATTTTGGTAAGTTTTATTCTTTATGTCATAAAAAAAGTAAATACTAGATTCCAAAAAGGAAAGAAAAAATGATGAATCTTCATTGTCAGTAGGACTCTGAATTATGTAATTATTGATTTTAAGAAACATTTAGAAATGCTTCCAAAGACCAGAAAACTCTCTGCTCTAGAATCAGTTATCTGGTATTCTTTGTTCGCGCTTCTTGTTATCACTTCTTTTTTATGCTAGACTTGTAGAAAATATTTGTAAATGGAGGAAAAGTATGGAATCGATCTTTTTAAAACTAACTCAGCATCCCACAGTCGAGACAGGGCGTTTATTGCTTAGACCTGTAACCTTGGATGATGCAGAAGCAATGTTTGCCTATGCCTCAGACAAGGATAATACACGTTACACATTTCCAACCAATCAAAGCTTGGAAGAAACCAAGAATAGCATTGCTCAGTTCTACTTGACCAATCCCTTGGGACGCTGGGGAATAGAATTAAAAAGCAATGGTCAGTTTATTGGAACCATTGATTTGTACAAGATTGATTCTGTTCTTAAGAAGGCAGCTATTGGCTACATTATCAATAAAAAGTATTGGAATCAAGGATTGACGACAGAAGCCAATCGTGCCGTAATTGAGCTAGCTTTTGAGAAGATTGGAATGAACAAGTTGACCGCCCTTCACGATAAGGACAATCCTGCATCTGGAAAGGTCATGGAGAAATCAGGCATGTGTTTTTCCCATGCAGAACCATATGCTTGTATGGACCAGCATGAAGAAGGCCGAATCGTTACAAGAGTTCATTATGTCTTGACCAAGGAAGACTATTTTGCAAATAAATAAGCAGTTGAGAAGAAATTTTCAACTGTTTTTTCTTCCTCTTACGAATAATCTAAGAGAGGAGAAAATATGGAAGCAATTATCGAAAAAATCAAAGAGTATAAAATCATTGTCATCTGTACTGGTCTGGGCTTGCTTGTAGGAGGATTTTTCCTGCTAAAGCCAGCTCCACACACACCTGTCAAAGAAACGAATTTGCAGGCAGAAGTTGCAGCTGTTTCCAAGGATTCATTAACCGAAAAGGAAGTGAAGAAGGAAGAAAAGGAAGAACCCCTTGAACAAGATCTAATCACAGTAGATGTGAAAGGTGCTGTCAAATCACCAGGGATTTATGATTTACCAGTTGGAAGTCGGGTCAATGATGCTGTGCAGAAAGCTGGTGGCTTGACAGAGCAAGCAGACAGCAAGTCGCTCAATCTAGCTCAGAAAGTCAGTGATGAGGCTCTGGTTTACGTTCCCACTAAGGGAGAAGAAGCAACTAGTCAACAGTTTGGTTCGGGGACGGATTCTTCGACAAGCAAGGAAAAGAAGGTCAATCTCAACAAGGCCAATCTGGAAGAGCTTAAACAGGTTAAGGGACTGGGAGGAAAACGAGCTCAGGACATTATCGACCATCGTGAGGCAAATGGGAAATTTAAGTCGGTTGATGAACTCAAGAAAGTCTCTGGTATTGGAGCCAAGACCATAGAAAAGTTAAAAGACTATGTTACAGTGGATTAAGAAGTTCCCCATTCCTCTAATTTACCTGAGTTTCCTGTTACTTTGGCTTTACTACGCTATTTTCTCAGCATCCTATCTTGCTTTGTTGGGCTTTGTTTTTCTGCTAGTCTGTCTTTTTATCCAATTTCCTTGGAAATCTGCTGGAAAAGTTCTAGTAATTTGTGGAGTCTTTGGATTTTGGTTTGTTTTTCAAAATTGGCAACAGAGTCAAGCGAGTCAAAATCTGTCGGATTCTGTTGAAATTGTACGGATTTTGCCTGACACTATTAAGGTTAATGGTGATAGTTTGTCCTTTCGTGGCAAGTCTGATGGACGCATTTTTCAAGTCTATTATAAACTCCAATCCGAGGAGGAGAAAGAGTCCTTTCAAGCTTTAACAGATCTTCATGAGATAGGACTAGAAGGGAAGCTTTCGGAGCCAGAAGGGCAGAGAAATTTTGGTGGCTTTGACTACCAAGCTTATCTGAAAACTCAGGGAATTTACCAGACTCTCAATATCAAAAAAATCCAGTCACTTCAAAAGGTTGGCAGTTGGGATATAGGTGAAAACCTGTCCAGTTTACGTCGAAAGGCTGTAGTTTGGATTAAGACGCATTTTCCAGATCCTATGCGCAATTACATGACGGGGCTTCTATTAGGACATCTAGACACCGACTTTGAGGAGATGAATGAACTTTATTCCAGTCTAGGAATTATCCACCTTTTTGCCTTATCGGGTATGCAGGTAGGTTTTTTCATTGATGGCTTTAAGAAACTACTCTTGCGATTAGGATTGACCCAAGAAAAGTTGAAGTGGCTGACTTATCCCTTTTCCCTTATCTATGCTGGTCTGACAGGATTTTCAGCTTCAGTCATTCGCAGTCTCTTGCAAAAGTTACTGGCTCAACATGGTGTTAAGGGCTTGGATAATTTTGCCTTGACGGTGCTTGTCCTCTTTATCATCATGCCTAACTTTTTTCTGACTGCAGGAGGAGTTTTGTCATGTGCTTATGCTTTTATCTTGACCATGACCAGCAAAGAAGAGGAGGGGCTTAAGGCTATTGCCAGAGAAAGTCTAGTCATTTCCTTGGGAATATTACCCATTCTATCCTTCTATTTTGCGGAATTTCAACCTTGGTCCATCCTCTTGACCTTTGTCTTTTCCTTTCTTTTTGACTTGGTCTTTTTACCGCTCTTGTCCATCTTATTTGCCCTCTCCTTTCTCTATCCAGTCATTCAGCTGAATTTTATTTTTGAATGGTTGGAGGGGATGATTCGCTTGGTATCACAGGCGGCAAGTAGGCCTCTAGTCTTTGGACAACCCAATGCATGGCTTTTAATTTTATTGTTAATTTCCTTGGCTTTGGTCTATGATTTGAGGAAAAACATTAAAAGGCTAACGGTATTGAGCTTATTGGTTACAGGTCTCTTTTTCCTTACCAAGCATCCACTGGAAAATGAAATCACCATGCTGGATGTGGGGCAAGGGGAAAGTATTTTCCTACGGGATGTAACTGGGAAGACCATTCTCATAGATGTAGGTGGCAAGGCAGAATCTGATAAGAAAATCGAAAAATGGCAAGAAAAGACGACGACCAGCAATGCCCAGCGAACCTTGATTCCCTATCTCAAAAGTCGAGGAGTAGCCAAGATTGACCAGCTGATTTTGACTAACACGGACAAGGAACATGTTGGAGATTTGTTGGGGGTGACCAAGGCTTTCCATGTAGGCGAAATTTTAGTGTCCAAAGGAAGTTTGAAACAGAAGGAATTTGTTGTAGAACTACAGGCGACTCAAACAAAGGTTCGCAGTGTGACAATGGGAGAGAACCTTCCAATTTTTGGAAGTCAGTTAGAAGTCCTATCTCCAAGGAAAATGGGAGATGGAGGTCATGAAGATTCCCTTGTTCTATACGGGAAACTCTTGGATAAATACTTTCTCTTCACAGGAAATTTGGATGAGAAGGGGGAGAAGGCCTTGATGAAGCATTATCCTGACTTAGAGGTGGATGTCTTGAAAGCTAGCCAACATGGCTCTAAAAAATCATCAAGTTCAGCCTTTCTAGAACAGCTCAAACCAGAGATGACTCTCATCTCAGTTGGAAAGAGCAATCGAACGAAACTACCCCATCAGGAAACTTTGACACGACTGGAAGGTATCAATAGCAAAGTTTACCGAACTGACCAGCAAGGAGCTATACGCTTTAAAGGTTGGAAAAATTGGAAAATCGAAAGTGTTCGATAGGAAGGACAAATATTATATATTAGTAAAATAAACTAAAAATCTGTTGCATAATAATGATAAAAACGATATAATGAAAGCGTATTCAACATTAATGATATAAAACCATTAAAAATTAGTAAAAATCGTTTAATTAGTTTATGATTATTGGTCTTTTTCAGTCCAGTATATCTGCTGTGAGCGTTCTTAAAACTTATTGGTATGATTGGAATATCTACTATAAGTCTAGTATGAATTCCCAGAGATATAACTATATTAATTCCCTGTTATGGTATCGTTATAGTTGCTATTCTGAATATAAAATTGGTTCTGGTTGGAATTACGATCGTTATGTGGTACTAAACTACTACAGCGGAGGCTATTAATCCTTAAAGAATGATAAAAAGGAGGGCTAGGTATGTTGCAACTTACTCATGTGACCTTAAAAACGCGACAAGTCATCTTACAAGATGTTGATTTTACATTTGAAAAGGGTAGGATTTATGGTATTCTTGCTATCAATGGCTCTGGAAAGACGACACTGTTCCGCGCCATTAGCAATTTAATTCCTATAAGTAGTGGAAATATTGTAGCCCCTCCTTCTTTATTTTATTATGAAAGCATTGAATGGCTGGATGGAAACTTAAGTGGGATGGACTATCTTCGCCTGATCAAGAACATCTGGAAGTCAGGGCTGAACTTGGGGGATGAAATTACCTATTGGGAAATGTCTGACTATATCAGCCTTCCCATTCGTAAGTATTCCTTAGGCATGAAGCAACGCTTGGTGATTGCCATGTACTTCCTCAGTCAGGCGAAATGCTGGCTCATGGATGAGATTACAAATGGCTTAGATGAGTATTATCGACAGAAGTTTTTTGATAGGCTAGCACAAATCGATAGACAAGAACAGCTGGTTCTTTTAAGTTCCCACTATAAGGAAGAGTTGCTTGATGTCTGCGATAGAGTAGTAACCATTCACCAGGGGCAAATAGAAGAGGTTTAGTTTATGAAAGATGTTAGTCTATTTTTATTAAAAAAAGTTTTCAAAAGTCGCTTAAACTGGATTATCTTAGCTTTATTTGTATCTGGACTCGGTGTTACCTTTTATTTAAATAGTCGGACTGCAAACTCACTCAGCTTGGAGAGCGAGTTGGAAACCCGTCTTGTAAAAGATGAGAGAGTCATCAATGAATATGAAGAGAAACTCTCCCAAATATCTGATACCAACTCGGAGGAATACCAGAGTGCTAAAATTAATTTAGAATCGGAAAAAAATCTTTCGACGCAAAAGAAAGAAATTCTGGCTTTGTTAAGAGAAGGACGCTGGAAAGAAGCCTACTATTTGCAGTGGCAAGATGAGGAAAAGAGTTATGAAATTGTATCGAAGCAACCGACTTCTAGTTCTGACTTAAAAATGGCGGTTGACCGCGAACGAAAGACTTACCAAGCCCTATATCCCTTGAACATAAAAGCCCACAATTTAGTTTATCCGACCCACGGGATTGATCAGATTGTCTGGATTTTAGAGCTTATCATCCCAAGCTTGTTTGTGGTTGCTATTATTTTTATGCTGACACAACTATTTGCAGAAAGATATCAAAATCATCTGGATACAGCTCACTTATATCCTTTTTCAAAAGTGAAATTTGCAATATCCTCTCTTGGAGTTGGAGTGGGTTATGTAACTGTGCTGTTTATCGGAATCAGCGGATTTTCTTTTCTAGTGGGAAGTCTGACAAGTGGTTTTGGACAGTTAGATTATCCCTACCCGATTTATAGCTTAGTGAATCAAGAGGTAACTATTGGAAAGATACAAGATGTGTTATTTCCTGGCTTGTTATTAGCTTTCTTAGCCTTTATCGTCATTGTGGAAGTAGTGTACTTGATTGCTTACTTTTTCAAGCAAAAAATGCCTGTCCTTTTTCTTTCACTCATTGGGATTGTTGGCTTATTGTTTGGCATCCAAACAATCCAGCCTCTCCAAAAGATTGCACATCTGATTCCCTTTACTTACTTGCGTTCAGTGGAGATTTTATCTGGAAGATTACCTAAGCAAATTGATAATGTCAATCTGAATTGGAGTATGGGAATGGTCTTACTTCCTTGCCTGATTATCCTTTTGTTAGTGGGGATTCTATTTATCGAAAGATGGGGAAGTTCACGTAAAAAGGAAGTTTTTAATAGATTCTAGCTTTCCTATAGGGAAAATAAGTAAAAACTAACATAGAGAGGGAATCACCTTGGTTCTCTCTTTTTGATGCGTAAACCAAGTCAAAATATAAAGCCAAAATATAAACAGAAACTTTTCAAAAAAATAACTTTTTATCTTGACAAGGGCTCGAAAACTTGGTATCATATAAAAGTTGAGAAAAGCAGAAGTGAGAGCTTCTCGCCTTGTGACATGAAGTTGCCTGGCCCTACGGATGAAAAGTTTCTAAGAAACGCTATCATAACGTGCGGGCTTGTATATTTACGAGTCCGCTATTGTTTTTCTCTAATAAAACAAAAGAGGTGAAAACCATAGCAAAGCAAGACTTATTCATCAATGATGAGATTCGTGTACGTGAAGTTCGCTTGATTGGTCTTGAAGGAGAACAGCTAGGCATCAAGCCACTCAGTGAAGCGCAAGCTTTGGCTGATAACGCTAATGTTGACCTAGTATTGATTCAACCCCAAGCCAAACCGCCTGTTGCAAAAATTATGGACTACGGTAAGTTCAAATTTGAGTACCAGAAGAAGCAAAAAGAACAACGTAAAAAACAAAGTGTTGTTACTGTGAAAGAAGTTCGTCTAAGTCCAACTATTGACAAGGGTGACTTTGATACAAAACTTCGCAATGCACGTAAATTCCTTGAAAAAGGAAATAAAGTTAAGGTATCTATTCGCTTTAAGGGTCGTATGATTACCCATAAAGAGATTGGTGCAAAAGTTTTAGCCGAGTTTGCTGAAGCAACTCAAGATATTGCCATCATCGAACAACGTGCTAAAATGGATGGACGTCAAATGTTCATGCAATTGGCGCCAGCGACTGACAAAAAATAATTGTCAGAAAGTTAAATAAAGGAGAAAAAATCATGCCAAAACAAAAAACACACCGCGCATCAGCTAAACGTTTCAAACGTACAGGTTCTGGTGGACTTAAACGTTTCCGTGCTTACACTTCTCACCGTTTCCACGGAAAAACTAAGAAACAACGTCGTCATCTTCGTAAAGCATCTATGGTGCATTCAGGAGACTACAAACGTATCAAAGCAATGCTTACTCGCTTGAAATAATAGCTTGACTGTAAGTAAACAATTCTAGGAAATATTTGGAGGAAATAAAACATGGCACGTGTTAAAGGTGGCGTTGTATCACGCAAACGTCGTAAACGTATTCTTAAATTAGCAAAAGGTTACTATGGAGCTAAACACATCTTGTTCCGTACTGCAAAAGAACAAGTAATGAACTCTTACTACTATGCATACCGTGACCGTCGTCAGAAAAAACGTGACTTCCGCAAATTGTGGATCACTCGTATCAACGCGGCAGCTCGTATGAACGGACTTTCATACTCACAATTGATGCATGGTTTGAAATTGGCTGAGATCGAAGTTAACCGTAAAATGCTTGCTGACTTGGCTGTTAACGATGCAGCAGCTTTCACAGCTCTTGCAGATGCAGCGAAAGCAAAACTTGGTAAATAATAACTGATAAGACTGGAACAGGATTGTCCCAGTCTTTTTAAAAATAAAGGAGAAAAATATGGCTTCAAAAATGCTACATACTTGCTTGCGAGTAGAAAATCTTGAAAAATCAATTGCATTCTATCAAGATGCTTTTGGATTTAAAGAATTGCGTCGCAGAGATTTTCCAGACCATGCCTTCACGATTGTCTATCTAGGTCTTGAAGGTGACGACTATGAGTTGGAGTTGACTTATAACTACGATCACGGCCCTTATGTGGTAGGAGATGGGTTTGCTCATATCGCCCTCAGTACACCTGATCTTGAAGCTCTTCATCAAGAGCACAGTGCAAAAGGATATGAAGTGACTGAGCCAAATGGTCTACCAGGAACTGCACCTAACTATTACTTTGTCAAAGACCCTGATGGCTACAAGGTCGAAGTCATTCGTGAAAAATAATCTCGTGAGGTCAAGTAGAATGTTCGTTTTCTACTTGACTTTTTTTAGCTGAAAGAGTATACTAATAAAAATTTAACCTTTAAGGGGAGTCCAGAGAGACTCACAAGGTGTCAGATAAAAGAATAGTGCAATTTTCTAGAGGAGACTTTTTGAGTGTGCTCTCTTGTGTTGTACGATTTTAACTGAGGCCTTGCACTAGCAAGGTCTTTTCTTTGTCTGGTCCCCTTAAAATTTAAGGAGGAAAAGTCATGAATCCCACATGTAAGAAACGTTTGGGTGCCATTCGTTTGGAAACCATGAAGGTGGTTGCACAGGAGGAAATCGCGCCAGCAATCTTTGAATTAGTCCTAGAAGGGGAAATGGTTGAAGCCATGCGAGCAGGCCAATTTCTTCATCTGCGCGTGCCTGATGATGCCCATCTCTTGCGTCGTCCTATTTCAATTTCGTCTATTGATAAGGTAAAGAAGCAGTGTCATCTCATTTATAGGATTGAGGGAGCTGGGACAGCTATTTTTTCAACCTTAAGTCAGGGAGATACTCTTGATGTGATGGGACCTCAGGGGAATGGCTTTGACTTGTCTGATCTTGATGAGCAGAGTCAGGTTCTCCTTGTTGGTGGGGGGATTGGTGTTCCTCCCTTGCTTGAGGTAGCCAAGGAATTGCATGCGCGTGGTGTGAAAGTAGTGACAGTTCTCGGTTTTGCGACTAAGGATGCTGTTATTTTAGAGACGGAATTAGCTCAATATGGTCAAGTCTTTGTAACGACAGATGATGGTTCTTATGGTATCAAGGGAAATGTTTCCGTTGTTATCAAGGATTTAGACAATCAATTTGATGCTGTTTACTCATGTGGGGCTCCAGGAATGATGAAGTATATCAATCAAACCTTTTATGACCACCCAAGAGCCTATCTATCTCTGGAATCTCGTATGGCTTGTGGGATGGGTGCCTGCTATGCCTGTGTCCTAAAAGTGCCAGAAAGCGAGACGGTTAGCCAACGTGTCTGTGAAGATGGTCCTGTTTTCCGCACAGGAACAGTTGTATTATAAGGAGAAAATTATGACTACAAATCGTTTACAAGTTTCTCTACCTGGTTTGGACTTGAAAAACCCCATTATTCCAGCATCAGGCTGTTTTGGTTTTGGACAAGAGTATGCCAAGTACTATGATTTAGACCTTTTGGGTTCTATTATGATCAAGGCGACAACTCTTGAACCCCGTTTTGGAAATCCAACTCCAAGGGTGGCAGAAACACCTGCTGGCATGCTCAATGCAATCGGTTTGCAAAATCCTGGTTTAGAGGTTGTTTTGGCTGAAAAGCTACCTTGGCTGGAAAGAGAATATCCAAATCTTCCTATTATCGCCAATGTAGCTGGTTTTTCAAAACAAGAATATGTAGCCGTTTCTAGTGGTATTTCCAAGGCAACTAATGTGAAGGCTATTGAGCTCAATATTTCTTGCCCCAATGTTGACCACTGTAATCACGGACTTTTGATTGGTCAAGACCCAGATTTGGCTTATGATGTAGTAAAAGCAGCTGTGGAAGCCTCTGATGTGCCAGTTTATGTCAAATTAACCCCGAGTGTGACCGATATCGTTACTGTCGCAAAAGCTGCAGAAGATGCGGGTGCAAGTGGCTTAACCATGATCAATACTTTAGTTGGTATGCGCTTTGATCTCAAAATCAGAAAACCAATCTTGGCCAATGGCACAGGTGGAATGTCTGGTCCAGCAGTCTTTCCAGTAGCCCTCAAACTCATCCGCCAAGTCGCACAAACAACAGACCTGCCCATAATTGGAATGGGAGGAGTGGATTCGGCAGAAGCTGCCTTAGAAATGTATCTGTCTGGTGCATCGGCTATTGGAGTTGGAACAGCCAACTTTACCAATCCTTACGCCTGTCCTGACATCATCGAAAATTTACCAAAGGTTATGGATAAATATGGTATCAGCAGTCTAGAAAATCTACGCAAGGAAGTAAAAGAGTCTCTGAGGTAAACTGCAATCAATCTGTTCTTGATTTTTTATCAGTTTGTAATATTGATTATAGAGAATTTTGATACAATAAAATAGAAAGAATAGAGGAAGAAAGTTTATGAAGAAATTGAGATTTGTTTTTTTAGCTCTCCTATTTTTCTTAGCCAGACCAGAGAGTGCAATGGCTAGTGATGGTACTTGGCAAGGAAAACAATACCTGAAAGCAGATGGGAATCAAGCAGCTAATGAGTGGATTTTTGATGCTCACTATCAATCTTGGTTTTATATAAAAGAAGATGCCAACTATGCTGAAAATGAATGGCTAAAGCAAGGTGACGACTATTTTTACCTCAAATTTGGTGGCTATATGGCCAAGTCAGAATGGATAGAAGACAAGGGAGTCCTCTATTATCTTGACCAAGATGGAAAGATGAAAAGAAATGCTTGGCTAGGAGCTTCCTATGTCGGTGCTACAGGTGCCAAGGTAATAGAAGACTGGGTCTATGATTCTCAATATGATGCTTGGTTTTATATCAAAGCAGATGGACAACACGCAGAGAAAGAATGGCTCCAAATCAAGGGTAAGGACTATTATTTCAAATCAGGTGGTTATTTACTGACAAGTCAGTGGATTGAACAGGCTTATGTGAGTGCTAGTGGTGCTAAAGTACAGCAAGGTTGGCTTTTTGACAAACAATACCAATCTTGGTTTTATATCAAAGAAAATGGAAATCATGCTGATAAAGAATGGATTTTCGAAAATGGTCACTATTATTATCTAAAATCCGGTGGCTATATGGCAGCCAATGAATGGATTTTGGATAAGGAGTCATGGTTTTATCTAAAATCTGATGGCAAAATGGCTGATAAAGAATGGGTATACGATTCTAAAAATCAAGCCTGGTACTACTTCAAATCCGGTGGTTACATGGCGAAAAATGAGACTATTGATGGTCATCAGCTAGGAAGCGATGGTAAATGGCTTGGAGAAAAAGCTACAATCGAAAATGCTGCTTACTATCAAGTAGTTCCTGTCACAGCAAATATTTATAATGCAGATGGTGAAAAGCTGTCCTATATATCGCAAGGTAGTGTTGTCTGGCTAGATAAGGATAGAAAAAGTGATGACAAGCGCCTGGCTATTACTATTTCTGGTTTGTCAGGATATATGAAAACAGAAGATTTACAAGCACTAGATGCTAGTAAGAACTTTATCCCTTATTATGAGAGTGATGGACACCGTTTTTATCACTATGTGGCTCAGAATGCTAGTATCCCAGTAGCTGCTCATCTTTCTGATATGGAAGTAGGCAAGAAATATTATTCGGCAGATGGCCTGCATTTTGATGGTTTTAACCTTGAAAATCCCTTCCTTTTTAAAGAATTGACAGAGGCTACAAACTATAGTGCTGAAGACTTGGATAAGGTATTTAGTCTGCTAAATATTAATAATAGTCTCTTGGAGAACAAGGGAGCTACCTTTAAGGAAGCCGAAGAACATTACCATATCAATGCCCTCTATCTCCTTGCTCATAGTGCTTTAGAAAGCGACTGGGGACGTAGCAAGATTGCCAAAGATAAGAATAATTTCTTTGGAATTACAGCCTATGATACGACTCCTTACCTTTCTTCCAAGACATTTGATGATGTGGATAAGGGAATTTTAGGTGCAACCAAGTGGATTAAGGAAAATTATATCGATAGGGGTAGAACTTTCCTTGGAAACAAGGCATCTGGTATGAATGTGGAATATGCATCAGACCCTTATTGGGGTGAAAAAATTGCTAGTGTGATGATGAAAATCAATGAGAAGCTAGGTGGTAAAGATTAGTCCCATTGTTGGATATGATTTGACTGAACAGTAAGTTAAAAATCCTGATTTCAAGTAAAATCAGGATTTTTTCATGGATGCAATTTTTTCTGGGTCTGGTGTGACACGGAGGGTCTTTTGCCCGGTGTAAGTGACAAAGCCAGGTTTTCCACCAGTTGGTTTGTTGAGTTTCTTGACTTCAATCATATCTACCTGCACCAGATTTGACAGGCGACCTTGAGAGAAGTAGGCGGCTAGTTCTGCCGCGTCTGTCTTGACTTCATCAGATGGGTCAAGATTTCCTGAGATGACAACATGGCTTCCAGGAATGTCCTTGGCATGGAACCAAAGTTCCTCCTTGCGGGCCATTTTAAAGGTTAGCTCTTCATTTTGCAGGTTATTGCGACCGACATAGATGATGGTTTTGCCATCGCTTGCTAGATATTGTTCTGGTTTTTTGCGTTTCTGGATTTTTTCCCGTTGTCTTCTGCGGATAAAACCTGTTTGAATCAATTCTTCACGAATTTCAGCGATTTCTTCTAGTCCAGCTTGGTTGAGAACAGTTTCCACACTTTCCAGATAGAGAATGGTTGCTTTGGTTTCCTCAATCAGATCAGTCAAGTATTTGACAGCTTCTTTTAATTTCTGATAACGTTTAAAGTAGCGTTGGGCATTCTGGTTGGGAGTCAGAGCCTTATCAAGCGCAATCGTGATAGGTTGGTTGGTGTAGTAGTTGTCTAGGATAACCTGGTCTTGGTCGTTAGGCACTTGATGGAGGAAGGTTGTTAGCAATTCCCCTTTTTGGCGAAATTCTTCAGCATTGTCTGTCGCCAGTAATTCTTTTTCCTGTTTTTTGAGTTTGTGGCGGTTTTTCTGAAGTTCATTTTCAACACGGCGAATGAGTTCACTGGCTTGCTGTTTGACGCGGTCGCGTTCAGCCTTATCCTTATAGTAGGTGTCCAACAAATCAGAAAGACTGGCAAAAGGCTCTCCTATCTGATTTTCAAAAGGAACTGGACTGAAGGAAGTCTTAGTCAAGCATGGCTTGGTTTCTTGATTGAAAAAGTTACGGAAAGTAGACAGTTTTTCACTAACCAGTATGCTTTCCAATTCATTTGCCGTATCGCGTCCCAGACCTTGAAAGAGGCTTTGAAGATTTTTAGCTGTCGTTTCCTGTGTTTGCAGGATTTCAAAGAGTTTCTCGTCCTTGATTGTAAAAGGATTGAGAGCTTCCGTACTTGGCGGAGCGATGTAGGTCGATCCAGGCAGCAAGGTGCGGTAGCTATTTTGTGAAAAGCCAACATGTTTGATAACTTCGAGGATTTTATGACTGCTTTTATCAACCAGTAGAATATTACTGTGTTTCCCCATAATTTCGATAATCAAGGTAGCCTGAATATGGTCCCCAATCTCGTTTTTATTGGAAACTGTCATTTCCACAATACGGTCATTTTCCACTTGCTCAATCGATTCAATCAGGGCACCCTGCAAATACTTTCTCAAAACCATGATAAAGGTAGAAGGTTGGGCTGGGTTTTCAAAAGTTGTTTGGGTCAGCTGAATGCGTCCAAAAACAGGATGGGCAGAAAGAAGCAGACGATGGCTTTGGCGATTGCTGCGGATTTGCAAGACCAACTCTTGTTCAAAAGGCTGATTGATTTTTTGAATGCGACCATTAACCAACTCTCTTCGCAATTCCTCAACCATGTGGTGTAAAAAAAATCCGTCAAATGACATCGTTCTCTCCTTGTGATTGTATTCCATAGTATTATATCAAAAAGGTAGAATAAAATCATGGAAATGTGGTATAATAAAGCCAAGTAAAGAGAAACGAGAAGCACATGTATATTGAAATGGTAGATGAAACTGGTCAAGTTTCAAAAGAAATGTTGCAACAAACCCAAGAAATTTTGGAATTTGCAGCCCAAAAATTAGGCAAAGAAGACAAGGAGATGGCAGTTACCTTTGTGACTAATGAACGTAGTCATGAACTCAATCTGGAGTACCGTGACACAGACCGTCCGACAGATGTTATCAGCCTTGAATATAAGCCAGAGTTGGAAATTGCCTTTGACGAAGAGGATTTACTTGAAAATCCAGAATTGGCAGGGATGATGTCTGAATTTGATGCCTATATTGGGGAACTTTTCATCTCTATCGATAAGGCACATGAGCAGGCCGAGGAATACGGTCACAGCTTTGAGCGTGAGATGGGCTTCTTGGCAGTACACGGCTTTTTACATATCAACGGCTATGATCACTACACTCCGGAAGAAGAAGCGGAGATGTTTGGTTTACAAGAAGAGATTTTGACAGCCTATGGACTCACAAGACAATAAACGAAAATGGAAAAATCGTGACCTGATATCCAGTTTAGAATTTGCTCTCACAGGAATTTTTACTGCTATCAAGGAAGAACGCAATATGCGAAAACATGCAGTGACGGCTCTAGTGGTCATCCTTGCAGGTTTTGTTTTTCAGGTGTCACGAATCGAATGGCTCTTTCTCCTATTGAGCATTTTCTTGGTAGTAGCTTTTGAAATTATCAATTCTGCTATTGAAAATGTGGTGGATTTAGCCAGTCACTATCACTTTTCTATGCTGGCTAAAAATGCCAAGGATATGGCGGCTGGCGCGGTATTAGTGGTCTCTCTTTTCGCAGCCTTAACAGGCGCATTGATTTTTCTCCCACGAATCTGGGATTTATTATTTTAAATAGCAAGAGGAAATTATGACTTTTAAATCAGGCTTTGTAGCCATTTTAGGACGTCCCAACGTTGGGAAGTCAACTTTTTTAAATCATGTCATGGGGCAAAAGATTGCCATTATGAGTGACAAGGCGCAGACAACGCGCAACAAAATTATGGGAATTTACACAACTGATAAGGAGCAAATTGTCTTTATCGACACACCAGGGATTCACAAACCTAAAACAGCTCTCGGAGATTTCATGGTCGAATCTGCCTATAGCACCCTTCGTGAAGTGGATACCGTTCTTTTCATGGTGCCTGCTGATGAAGCGCGTGGTAAGGGGGACGATATGATTATCGAGCGTCTCAAGGCTGCTAAGGTTCCTGTTATTCTGGTGGTGAACAAGATCGATAAGGTTCATCCAGACCAGCTTTTGTCTCAGATTGATGATTTTCGTAATCAAATGGACTTTAAGGAAATCGTTCCAATCTCAGCTCTTCAAGGGAATAACGTCTCTCGTCTAGTGGATATTTTGAGTGAAAATCTGGACGAAGGTTTCCAATATTTCCCATCTGATCAAATCACAGACCATCCAGAACGATTCTTGGTTTCAGAAATGGTTCGTGAGAAGGTTCTTCATTTAACGCGTGAAGAGATTCCTCACTCAGTTGCTGTAGTTGTGGATTCTATGAAACGAGACGAAGAGACAGACAAGGTGCACATCCGTGCAACCATCATGGTGGAGCGCGATAGTCAGAAAGGGATTATCATCGGTAAAGGTGGCGCTATGCTTAAGAAAATTGGTAGCATGGCCCGTCGTGATATCGAGCTCATGCTAGGAGACAAGGTCTTCCTAGAAACTTGGGTCAAGGTTAAGAAAAACTGGCGTGATAAAAAACTAGATTTGGCTGACTTTGGCTATAATGAAAAAGAATACTAAGTAGAGGTGGGCTCATGCCTGCTTCTTGTTTTTACAGAAGGAGGACTTATGCCTGAATTACCAGAGGTTGAAACTGTTCGCCGTGGCTTAGAAAAATTGATTTTGGGTAAGAAGATTTCGAGTATGGAAATTCGTTATCCCAAGATGATTAAGACGGATTTGGACGAGTTTCAAAAGGAAGTGCCTGGTCAGATTGTTGAGTCAATGGGGCGTCGTGGAAAATATTTGCTTTTCTACTTGACAGACAAGGTCTTGATTTCCCATTTGCGCATGGAGGGCAAGTATTTTTATTATCCGGACCAGGTTCCTGAACGCAAGCATGCCCATGTTTTCTTCCAGTTTGAGGACGGTGGAATGCTTGTTTATGAGGATGTACGCAAGTTTGGTACTATGGAACTCTTGGCCCCTGATCTTTTAGAAGCCTACTTTATTTCTAAAAAATTAGGGCCTGAGCCAAACGAAGAAGAATTTGATTTGCAGGTCTTTCAAACTGCTCTAGCCAAGTCCAAAAAGCCTATCAAATCCCACCTTTTAGACCAGACCTTGGTTGCTGGTCTTGGCAATATTTATGTGGATGAAGTCCTCTGGCGAGCTCAGGTTCATCCAGCAAGACCTTCGCAAACTTTGACAGTAGCAGAAGCGACAGCCATTCATGACCAGACCATCGCTGTTTTGGGTCAGGCTGTTGAAAAAGGTGGTTCCACCATTCGGACTTATACCAATGCCTTTGGGGAAGATGGAACCATGCAGGATTTTCATCAGGTCTATGACAAGGCTGGTCAAGAATGTGTACGCTGTGGCACTGTGATTGAAAAAATCCAACTAGGCAGACGAGGCACCCACTTTTGTCCAAACTGTCAAAGGAGGGACTGATGGGAAAAATCATCGGAATCACAGGAGGAATTGCCTCGGGTAAGTCAACTGTGACAAATTTTCTTAGACAGCAAGGTTTTCAAGTGGTGGATGCCGATGCAGTCGTCCACCAACTACAGAAACCTGGTGGTCGTCTGTTTGAGGCTCTAGTTCAGCATTTTGGTCAAGAAATCATTCTAGAAAATGGAGAACTCAATCGCCCTCTCCTAGCTAGTCTCATCTTTTCAAATCCTGAGGAACGAGAATGGTCTAAGCGAATCCAAGGGGAGATTATTCGTGAAGAACTGGCTACTTTGAGAGACCAGTTGGTTCAGACAGAAGAGATTTTTTTCATGGATATTCCCCTGCTTTTTGAGCAGGACTACAGCGCTTGGTTTGATGAGACGTGGTTGGTCTATGTGGACCGAGATACCCAAGTAGAACGTTTAATGAAAAGAGACCAGTTGTCCAAAAATGAAGCTGAATCTCGTCTGGCAGCCCAGTGGCCTTTAGAGCAAAAGAAAGGTTTAGCTAGCCATGTTCTAGACAATAATGGCAATCTGGACCAGCTTCTTACTCAAGTGCGTATCCTTCTCGAGGGAGGTAAGCAATATGACAGAGATTAACTGGAAGGATAATTTGCGTATTGCCTGGTTTGGTAATTTTCTGACAGGAGCCAGTATTTCTTTGGTTGTGCCCTTTATGCCCATTTTTGTGGAAAATCTGGGTGTAGGGAGTGAGCAAGTCGCTTTTTATGCAGGTTTAGCTATTTCTGTCTCTGCTATTTCTGCGGCGCTCTTTTCTCCTATCTGGGGTATTCTTGCCGATAAATACGGTCGAAAATCCATGATGATTCGTGCTGGTCTGGCCATGACTATCACTATGGGAGGCTTGGCTTTTGTCCCAAATATTTATTGGTTAATCTTTCTTCGTTTACTGAATGGTGTATTTGCAGGTTTTGTTCCCAATGCAACAGCCTTGATAGCCAGTCAGGTTCCCAAGGAGAAATCAGGCTCTGCCTTAGGTACTTTGTCTACAGGTGTAGTTGCAGGCACTCTAACTGGTCCTTTTATTGGTGGCTTTATCGCAGAATTATTTGGAATTCGTACGGTTTTCTTACTGGTTGGTAGTTTTCTGTTTTTAGCTGCTATTTTGACTATTTGCTTTATTAAGGAAGATTTTAAACCAGTAGCCAAGGAAAAGGCTATTCCAACAAAGGAATTATTTACATCGGTCAAATATCCTTATCTTTTGGTCAATCTCTTTTTAACCAGTTTTGTCATCCAATTTTCAGCCCAATCGATTGGCCCTATTTTGGCTCTTTATGTACGCGACTTAGGGCAGACAGAGAATCTTCTTTTTGTCTCTGGTTTGATTGTGTCCAGCATGGGCTTTTCCAGCATGATGAGTGCAGGAGTCATGGGTAAGCTAGGTGACAAGGTGGGCAATCATCGTCTCTTGGTTGTAGCACAGTTTTATTCAGTTATCATCTATCTCCTCTGTGCCAATGCATCTAGTCCCCTTCAACTAGGACTCTATCGTTTCCTCTTTGGCTTGGGAACCGGTGCGCTGATTCCTGGGATTAATGCCCTACTCAGCAAAATGACTCCCAAAGCCGGCATTTCGAGGGTCTTTGCCTTCAATCAGGTATTCTTTTATCTGGGAGGTGTCGTTGGTCCCATGGCAGGTTCTGCAGTAGCAGGTCAATTTGGCTACCATGCAGTCTTTTATGCGACAAGCCTTTGTGTTGCCTTTAGTTGTCTCTTTAACCTTCTTCAATTTCGAACATTATTAAAAGTAAAGGAAATCTAGTGCGAGTAAAAATTAATCTCAAGTGCTCCTCTTGTGGCAGTATCAATTACCTAACCAGTAAAAATTCCAAAACCCATCCAGACAAGATTGAGGTTTTAAAGTATTGTCCCAAGGAAAGAAAAGTAACCCTACATCTTGAATCTAAGTAGATTTTATGGTAAAATAATAAGGATTTTAAGGAGTTTGATATGTATAACCTATTATTAACCATTTTATTAGTATTATCTGTTGTGATTGTGATTGCGATTTTCATGCAACCAACCAAAAACCAATCCAGCAATGTATTTGATGCCAGCTCAGGTGATTTGTTTGAACGCAGTAAAGCACGCGGTTTTGAAGCTGTAATGCAGCGTTTGACAGGGATTTTAGTCTTTTTCTGGCTAGCCATTGCCTTAGCATTGACGGTATTATCAAGTAGATAAGAAAATAATGGGCAGGACTAGGTCTTTGCCTCTTTTTATTTTTAAAGGATGTTTGAAAAGGTTTTACAGTAAAAGAAAATTAAAAAATCTAGAAAGAAAATATGAAAGATAGAATAAAAGAATATTTGCAAGATAAGGGAAAGGTAACTGTCAATGACTTGGCTCAGGCTTTGGGAAAAGACGGTTCCAAGGATTTTCGTGAGTTGATTAAAACCTTATCCTTAATGGAAAGAAAGCACCAGATTCGTTTTGAAGAAGATGGTACTCTGACCTTAGAAGTTAAGAAAAAACATGAGATTACTCTCAAGGGGATTTTTCATGCCCATAAAAATGGCTTTGGTTTTGTCAGTCTAGAAGGCGAGGAGGACGACCTTTTTGTAGGTAAAAACGATGTCAACTATGCTATTGATGGCGATACTGTTGAGGTTGTCATCAAGAAAGTCGCTGATCGTAACAAGGGAACAGCGGCGGAAGCCAAAATTATCGATATCCTAGAACACAGTTTGACAACTGTTGTCGGTCAAATCGTTCTAGATCAGGAAAAACCTAAGTATGCTGGCTACATCCGTTCGAAAAATCAGAAAATCAGCCAACCGATTTATGTAAAAAAACCAGCCCTTAAACTGGAGGGAACAGAAGTTCTCAAGGTCTTTATCGACAAATACCCAAGCAAGAAACATGATTTCTTTGTCGCGAGTGTTCTAGATGTGGTGGGGCATTCAACGGATGTCGGAATTGATGTTCTTGAGGTTTTGGAGTCTATGGACATTGTCTCAGAATTTCCAGAGGCTGTTCTTAAGGAAGCAGAAAGTGTGCCTGATGTTCCGTCTCAAAAGGATATGGAAGGCCGTCTGGATCTAAGAGATGAGATTACCTTTACCATTGACGGTGCTGACGCCAAAGACTTGGACGATGCGGTGCATATCAAGGCTTTAAAAAATGGGAATTTGGAGCTCGGTGTTCACATCGCAGATGTTTCCTACTATGTGACTGAGGGGTCTGCCCTTGATAAGGAAGCCCTTAATCGTGCAACTTCTGTCTATGTGACAGACCGTGTGGTCCCAATGCTTCCAGAACGACTGTCAAATGGTATCTGCTCCCTCAATCCTCAAGTTGATCGCCTAACCCAGTCTGCCATTATGGAGATTGATAAACATGGTCGTGTGGTCAATTACACCATTACACAAACGGTAATCAAGACAAGCTTCCGTATGACCTATAACGATGTTAATGATATTCTAGCTGGCGACGTGGAAAAGAGACAAGAATATCAGAAAATTGTCCCTAGTATCGAACTCATGGCCAAGCTTCATGAAATTTTAGAAAACATGCGTGTGAAACGTGGTGCCCTCAATTTCGATACCAATGAAGCTAAGATTTTAGTGGATAAGCAAGGTAAGCCTGTTGATATCGTTCTTCGTCAGCGTGGTGTTGCTGAGCGCATGATTGAATCCTTTATGCTGATGGCCAATGAAACAGTTGCCGAGCATTTTAGCAAGCTGGATCTACCTTTCATCTATCGAATTCACGAGGAGCCTAAGGCTGAAAAAGTTCAGAAGTTTATTGATTATGCTTCGAGTTTTGGCTTGCGTATTTATGGGACTGCCAGTGAGATTAGCCAGGAGGCCCTCCAAGACATCATGCGTGCTGTTGAGGGGGAACCTTATGCAGATGTATTGTCCATGATGCTTCTTCGCTCTATGCAGCAGGCTCGCTATTCGGAGCACAATCACGGCCACTATGGCCTTGCTGCTGACTATTACACTCACTTTACCAGTCCGATTCGTCGTTATCCAGACCTTCTTGTTCACCGTATGATTCGTGATTACAGCCGTTCTAAGGAAATAGCAGAGCATTTTGAGCAAGTGATTCCAGAGATTGCGACCCAGTCTTCCAACCGTGAACGTCGTGCCATTGAGGCTGAGCGTGAAGTCGAAGCCATGAAAAAGGCTGAGTATATGGAAGAATACGTAGGCGAAGAATACGATGCGGTTGTATCAAGTATTGTCAAGTTTGGTCTCTTTGTTGAATTGCCGAATACAGTTGAGGGCTTGATTCACATCACTAATCTACCTGAATTTTATCATTTCAATGAACGTGATTTGACCCTGCTTGGGGAGAAATCGGGTACAACCTTCCGTGTAGGTCAGCAAATCCGTATCCGAGTTGAAAGAGCCGACAAGATGACGGGTGAAATTGACTTTTCTTACATCCCAAGTGAGTTTGATGTGATTGAAAAAGGCTTGAAACAAGCTGGTTGCAAAGACAGAGGGCGTGGTTCAAATCGTCGTTCAGATAAGAAGGAAGATAAGAGAAAATCAGGACGCTCAAATGATAAGCGCAAGCATTCACAAAAAGACAAGAAGAAAAAAGGAAAGAATCCTTTTTATAAGGAAGTAGCTAAGAAAGGAGCTAAGCATGGCAAAGGGCGAGGGAAAGGTCGTCGCACAAAATAAAAAGGCGCGCCACGACTATACAATCGTAGATACGCTAGAGGCAGGGATGGTCCTGACAGGAACTGAAATCAAGAGTGTACGAGCTGCTCGAATCAATCTCAAGGATGGCTTTGCCCAAGTAAAAAATGGGGAGGTCTGGTTGAGCAATGTTCATATTGCTCCTTACGAAGAGGGCAATATCTGGAACCAAGAACCAGAACGTCGTCGTAAACTCCTGCTCCATAAGAAACAAATCCAAAAATTAGAACAAGAGACTAAAGGAACAGGAATGACCCTGGTTCCCCTTAAGGTCTATATCAAAGATGGTTACGCTAAACTCCTTTTAGGTTTAGCTAAAGGGAAGCATGACTATGATAAACGGGAGTCTATCAAACGACGTGAGCAAAACCGCGACATCGCGCGTGTTATGAAAGCTGTTAATCAGCGATAAAAAGAGGAAATGAAGATGGAAAAACTAGTTGCCTATAAACGTATGCCTTTGTGGACTAAAGAAACCATGCCAGAGGCTGTTCAGCAGAAACACAATACCAAGGTTGGGACTTGGGGGAAAATTACTGTTTTGAAGGGAACTCTCAAGTTTATTGAATTGACAGAATATGGTGAGGTTTTAGCTGAGCACCTCTTTGAAGCAGGGGCTGAGAATCCCATGGCACAACCACAAGCCTGGCACCGAGTGGAGGCTGTAACAGATGATGTAGAATGGTATTTAGAATTTTATTGTAAACCTGAGGATTATTTCCCTAAGAAATACAATACCAATCCGGTTCATTCAGAGGTACTAGAGGCAATGCAGACAGTAAAACCAGGAAAAGCCTTGGATTTGGGCTGTGGTCAGGGCCGTAACTCTCTCTTTCTTGCACAGAATGGTTTTGATGTTACAGCTGTAGATCAAAATGAATTATCTCTTGAAATCTTGCAAAGCATTGTTGAGCAGGAAGACCTGGATATGCCTGTTGGTCTTTACGATATCAATTCAGCTAGCATTGGGCAAGACTATGATTTCATCATATCGACAGTTGTTTTGATGTTTCTGCAAGCAGATCGCATTCCTGCAATTATCAAAAACATGCAGGATAAAACCACTGTTGGTGGCTACAATCTTATCGTTTGTGCCATGGATACGGAGGACTATCCTTGCTCAGTGAACTTCCCATTTACTTTTAAGGAAGGGGAACTGGCAGACTATTACAAGGACTGGGAATTGGTTAAGTACAATGAAAATCCAGGCCATCTTCACCGTCGTGATGAGAATGGCAATCGTATTCAACTACGATTTGCGACCATGCTAGCTAAAAAAATCAAATAAACATGAATGAAGATTAGGAAATTTCCTGGTCTTTTTTCTTTTTTACGAATAATATAGAAAAGGAGGGAAATCATGTTTGTTGCTAGAAATGCTAGGGGGCAGCTGGTAAATGTGTTAGAGGATAAGCTTGAGAAGCAAGCATACACCTGCCCAGCTTGTGGAGGTCAGCTCCGTTTGCGTCAAGGACCAAGTGTCCGGGCCCATTTTGCCCACAAAACCTTAAAAGACTGTGATTTTTCCTCTGAAAATGAAAGTCCAGAACACCTGGCAAATAAGGAAGTCCTCTATCACTGGTTGAAAAAAGAGGCAGAGGTGCAATTAGAATACCCGCTTCCAGAGCTTAAACAGATTGCGGATGTATTTGTAAATGGCAATCTAGTTCTAGAAGTTCAGTGTAGTCCCTTGCCTCAAAAAGTTCTTAAAGAACGTAGTGAGGGCTATCGTAGTCAGGGTTACCAAGTACTGTGGTTGCTGGGGGAAAAACTTTGGCTCAAGGATCGTTTGACTCGTCTGCAACAAGGTTTTCTATACTTCAGTCAAAACATGGGATTTTATGTTTGGGAAGTAGACAAGGAAAAGCAAGTTTTAAGACTCAAATACCTGATTCACCAAGATCTCCGAGGTAAACTTCATTATCAGATTAAGGAATTTCCCTATGGTCAAGCTAGTCTACTGGAGATATTACGTCTTCCCTATAAGAAACAAAAAATATCGCATTTTACCGTTTCCCAGGACAAGGACATCTGTCGCTATATCCGGCAACAGCTGTACTATCAACATCCCTTTTGGATGAAAGAACAAGCAGAAGCCTATCAGAAGGGAGAGAATCTCCTGACTTATGGGCTAAAAGAATGGTATCCACAAATTCGGCCACTAGTAGGCAAATTTTTCCAGATTGAGCAAGATTTGACCAGCTATTATCAGCACTTTTACACCTATTACCAAGAAAATCCTCAAAATGATTGGCAAAAGCTTTATCCACCAGCCTTTTATCAGCAATATTTCTTGAAAAATATGGTAGAATAGAAAGGATGGAGGAATCTAATGGTATTACAAAGACATGAAATAAATGAAAAAGATACATGGGATCTATCAACGATTTACCCAACTGACCAGGCTTGGGAAGAAGCCTTAAAAGAGTTAACAGAACAATTGGAGACAGTAGCCCAGTATGAAGGCCATCTCTTGGATAGTGCGGATAGCCTACTCGAAATTACTGAATTTTCTTTTGAGATGGAACGCCAAATGGAGAAGCTTTACGTTTATGCTCATATGAAAAATGACCAGGACACTCGTGAAGCCAAGTACCAAGAGTACTATGCCAAGGCAATGACTCTATACAGCCAGCTGGACCAAGCCTTTTCATTCTATGAGCCTGAATTTATGGAAATTAGTGAAAAGCAGTATGCTGACTTTTTAGAGGCTCAACCAAAATTGCAGGTTTATCAACACTATTTTGACAAGCTTTTACAAGGCAAGGAACACGTTCTATCACAACGTGAAGAAGAATTATTGGCTGGAGCTGGAGAAATCTTTGGTTCGGCAAGTGAAACCTTCGCTATCTTGGACAATGCGGATATTGTGTTCCCTTATGTTCTTGACGATGATGGTAAGGAAGTTCAGCTATCTCATGGAACTTACACACGTTTGATGGAGTCTAAAAATCGTGAGGTGCGTCGTGGTGCTTATCAAGCTCTTTATGCGACTTATCAACAATTCCAACATACCTATGCCAAAACCTTGCAAACCAATGTTAAGGTTCAAAACTACCGTGCCAAAGTTCGCAACTACAAGAGTGCTCGTCATGCAGCCCTAGCGGCTAATTTTGTTCCAGAAAGTGTTTATGACAATTTGGTAGCAGCAGTTCGCAAGCATTTGCCACTCTTGCATCGTTACCTTGAACTTCGTTCAAAAATCTTGGGGATTTCAGACCTTAAGATGTACGATGTCTACACACCGCTTTCATCTGTTGAATATAGTTTTACCTACAAAGAAGCCTTGAAAAAGGCAGAAGATGCCTTGGCAGTCTTGGGTGAGGATTACTTGAGCCGTGTTAAACGTGCCTTCAGTGATCGTTGGATTGATGTTTACGAAAATCAAGGCAAGCGTTCAGGGGCTTACTCTGGTGGTTCTTACGATACAAATGCCTTCATGCTTCTCAACTGGCAGGACAATCTAGACAATCTCTTCACCCTTGTTCATGAAACAGGTCACAGTATGCATTCAAGCTATACTCGTGAAACGCAGCCTTATGTTTACGGAGATTATTCTATCTTCTTGGCTGAGATTGCATCAACTACCAATGAAAATATCTTGACGGAGAAATTATTGGAAGAAGTGGAAGATGATGCAACGCGCTTTGCTATTCTCAATAACTTCCTAGATGGTTTCCGTGGGACAGTTTTCCGTCAAACTCAATTTGCTGAGTTTGAACACGCGATTCACCAAGCGGACCAAAATGGAGAAGTCTTGACAAGTGATTTCCTAAATAAACTCTACGCAGACTTGAACCAAGAGTATTATGGTTTGAGTAAGGAAGACAATCCTGAAATCCAATACGAGTGGGCTCGCATTCCACACTTCTACTATAACTACTATGTATACCAATATTCAACTGGCTTTGCAGCAGCCTCAGCCTTGGCTGAAAAGATTGTCCATGGTAATCAAGAAGACCGTGACCGCTATATCGACTATCTCAAGGCAGGTAAGTCTGACTATCCACTTAATGTCATGAGAAAAGCTGGAGTTGATATGGAGAAGGAAGACTACCTCAACGATGCCTTTGCAGTCTTTGAACGTCGTTTAAATGAGTTTGAAGCACTTGTTGAAAAATTGGGAATGGCATAAGATGGTTGAATCATATAGTAAAAATGCCAACCATAACATGCGTCGCCCTGTCGTCAAGGAAGAAATTGTAGACTTGATGCGTCAGCGCCAAAAGCAAGTCACAGGATCTTTGAAAGAATTGGAAGACTTTGCCCGCAAGGAAAATATTCCCATTATTCCCCATGAAACGGTAGCTTATTTCCGTTTTCTCATGGAAACAATGCAGCCTAAAAATATTCTGGAAATTGGGACGGCTATCGGTTTTTCAGCCCTCTTGATGGCAGAACATGCGCCAAAGGCCAAGATTACAACCATTGACCGCAATCCAGAGATGATTGGATTTGCCAAGGAAAATTTCGCCCAGTTTGACAGTCGCAAGCAAATTACGCTCTTAGAAGGAGATGCGGTAGATGTCTTATCTACCTTGACAGAGTCCTATGATTTTGTCTTTATGGATTCAGCCAAGTCTAAATATATCGTCTTTCTGCCAGAAATCCTCAAACATTTGGACGTTGGAGGTGTGGTTGTCTTGGATGATATTTTCCAAGGTGGTGATGTTGCTAAGGATATTATGGAAGTCCGTCGTGGTCAGCGAACTATTTACAGAGGACTTCAAAGACTATTTGATGCAACCTTAGACAATCCAGGACTCACCGCAACACTAGTACCTCTGGGAGATGGCATTCTCATGCTTCGTAAAAATGTAGCAGATGTTCAATTGCCTGACAGCGAATGATTTTCAGAAAAATTTAAGAAAATATAGTAAAATAGATAGGGTAACACTTATCTCAAAGGAGTAGACATGAAGAAAAAACTATTGGCAGGTGCCATTACACTATTATCAGTAGCAACTTTAGCAGCTTGTTCGAAAGGTTCAGAAGGGGCAGATCTTATCAGCATGAAAGGGGATGTCATCACAGAACATCAATTTTATGAGCAAGTGAAAAGCAATCCTTCAGCTCAACAAGTATTGTTGAACATGACCATCCAAAAAGTATTTGAGAAGCAATATGGCTCAGAAGTAGATGACAAAGAAGTCAACGATACTATTGCCGAAGAAGAGAAACAATATGGTGAGAACTACCAACGTGTCTTATCGCAAGCAGGAATGACTCTTGAAACACGTAAAGCTCAAATTCGTACAAGTAAATTGGTTGAGTTGGCAGTTAAGAAAGCAGCAGAAGCTGAATTGACAGATGATGCTTACAAGAAGGCCTTTGACGAATACACTCCTGATGTGACTGCTCAAATTATCCGTTTGGACAATGAAGACAAAGCTAAAGAAATTCTTGAAAAAGCTAAAGCTAGTGATGCAGACTTTGCTCAATTAGCCAAAGATAATTCAACAGATGAGAAAACTAAAGCGAATGGTGGAGAAATCACTTTTGATTCTGCTTCAACAGAAGTACCAGAACAAGTTAAAAAAGCTGCTTTTGCTTTAGATGTAAACGGTGTTTCTGATGTGATTAGCGTTACTGGAACACAAGCCTACAGCAGTCAATATTACATTGTTAAACTGATTAAGAAAACAGAAAAATCATCTAATATTGACGATTACAAAGAAAAATTAAAAACTGTTATCTTAACTCAAAAACAAAACGACGCATCATTTGTTCAAAGTATTATCGGAAAAGAATTGCAAGCAGCCAATATCAAGGTTAAAGATCAAGCCTTCCAAAATATCTTCACTCAATACATCGGTGGTGGAGATTCAAGCTCAAGCAGTTCTTCAAAAGAATAAAACAGAAAAGAGCCAAGTGCTCTTTTTCTTATGAGAAAATCTTCTATCTTAAGGGTAAGAGTTTTTTTCTTTCGGAAAAAATGGTATAATAGCAATCAAAACTAGAAAATAAACGGAATTTGGGAATAATTTCTTTTGTTCTCATTAGATTGGTGATACTATGAAGATTAGTAAGAGGCACCTGTTAAACTATTCTATTCTAGTTCCTTACTTACTTTTATCTATTTTGGGTTTGATTGTAGTCTATTCTACAACCAGTGCCATTCTTATCGAAGAAGGTAAAAGTGCCCTCCAATTGGTTCGAAGTCAGGGAATGTTTTGGATATTTAGTTTAATATTGATTGCCTTGATATATAAGCTGAAACTGAATTTTTTAAGAAAAGAACGACTTTTATTTATTGTTATGTTTGTTGAGCTGATTCTCTTAGCTCTGGCTCGCTTAATTGGTACGCCAGTCAATGGAGCCTATGGTTGGATTTCAGTAGGACCTTTGACCATTCAGCCAGCGGAGTATTTGAAGATTATCATCGTCTGGTACTTGGCCCAACGTTTTTCAAAACAACAGGATGAAATTGGTATTTACGATTTTCAAGTTTTAACTCAAAATCAATGGATTCCTCGAGCTTTTAATGATTGGCGTTTTGTCCTCTTGGTAATGATAGGAAGTTTGGCTATTTTCCCAGATTTGGGGAATGCTACAATCCTAGCGCTGGTCGCCTTGATTATGTATACAGTTAGTGGGATTGCTCATCGTTGGTTTATAGTCTTTATCGGTGTATTGTTTGGAGTTTCAGCCCTATCCTTATCAGCTATTTCTATGATTGGGGTTGATAAGTTTTCAAAAGTTCCAGTATTTGGTTACGTTGCTAAGCGTTTCAGTGCCTACTTTAATCCCTTTGCTGATTTGGCAGGAGCAGGCCACCAACTTGCAAATTCCTACTTTGCCATGGTAAATGGTGGTTGGTTTGGTCTAGGATTAGGAAATTCAATCGAAAAACGTGGTTATTTACCAGAGGCTCATACAGACTTTGTATTTTCAATTGTCATTGAAGAGTTTGGATTTGTGGGAGCCAGCTTGATTTTAGCCCTTGTCTTTTTCCTAATTTTGCGAATTATCCTAGTCGGTATTCGTGCTAAGAATCCCTTTAATTCCATGATGGCGATTGGGGTTGGTGGTATGATGTTGGTCCAGGTCTTTGTCAATATCGGTGGAATTTCTGGAATTATTCCTTCGACAGGAGTAACCTTCCCCTTCTTGTCGCAAGGAGGGAATAGTCTTCTGGTCTTGTCTGTAGCCATCGCCTTTGTCTTAAATATTGACGCAAGTGAAAAACGTGCCCAATTGTATGAGGAGTTAGAAGCTCACTCATCAAACTATATGTAGAGCTGAGAGTGGAAAGGATTACCTATGTCTCTTCAAAAATTAGAAAACTATAGTAATAAAGCTGTCGTGCAAGAAGAAGTATTGATTTTAACAGAATTGTTAGAAGATATCACTAAAAACATGCTTGCCCCAGAGACTTTTGAAAAAATCATGCAGTTGAAAGAATTGTCAACTCAAGAAGATTATCAAGGTTTGAACCAATTGGTTACGAGTCTGTCAAATGATGAAATGGCTTATATTTCACGCTATTTCTCTATCTTGCCTCTTTTGATTAATATTTCAGAAGACGTGGATTTGGCCTATGAAATTAACCATCAAAATAATATCGATCAAGATTATCTTGGTAAATTATCAGCAACGATCAAAATGGTTGCAGAAAAAGAAAATGCGGTTGAAATTCTAGAACACTTGAATGTTGTCCCTGTTTTGACAGCCCATCCAACACAAGTGCAACGTAAGAGTATGTTGGATTTGACTAACCATATCCATACCCTTTTGCGTAAGTACCGTGATGTGAAATTAGGTTTGATTAATAAGGAAAAATGGCATAATGATCTCCGTCGTTACATTGAGATTATCATGCAGACAGATATGATTCGTGAAAAGAAATTGAAAGTGACCAATGAAATCACGAATGTTATGGAATACTACAATAGTTCATTCCTGAAGGCAGTTCCTCATTTGACTGCTGAGTACAAGCGTCTGGCTAAAAAACACGGCTTGGAGTTGAAACATCCTAAACCAATTACCATGGGAATGTGGATTGGTGGAGACCGTGATGGGAATCCTTTTGTTACAGCAGATACCTTGAAACAATCTGCTATGACCCAGTGTGAAGTCATCATGAATTACTATGATGAAAAGATTTACCAACTTTATCGTGAATTCTCTCTCTCAACTAGTATCGTCAATGTAAGCAAGCAAGTTAGAGAAATGGCTCGTCAATCCAAGGATAACTCGATTTATCGTGAAAAAGAGCTGTATCGTCGTGCCTTGTTTGATATTCAATCAAAAATCCAAGCAACAAAAGCTTATCTGATTGAAGATAAGGAAGTTGGGGCTCGCTATGAAACAGCTAATGATTTTTATAAGGATTTAATTACCATTCGTGATTCCCTCTTGGAAAACAAGGGTGAAGCACTGATTTCTGGTGATTTTGTTGAATTGATTCAGGCAGTTGAAATTTTTGGTTTCTATTTGGCATCTATTGACATGCGTCAAGATTCTAGTGTTCATGAGGCTTGTGTAGCTGAACTCTTGAAATCAGCAGGTATTCATTCTCATTATAGTGAACTAAGTGAAGAAGAAAAATGCCAGCTTCTTTTGAAAGAATTGGAAGAAGATCCACGTATTCTTTCTGCCACTCATGTTGAAAAATCAGAGTTACTCGAAAAAGAATTGGCCATCTTTAAGGCTGCTCGTAAGTTGAAAGATAAGTTGGGAGATGATGTCATTCGTCAGACCATCATTTCACATGCAACCAGCGTATCAGACATGTTGGAATTGGCTATCTTGCTAAAAGAAGTAGGGTTAGTTGATAAAGAAAGAGCCCGTGTCCAAATTGTTCCTCTTTTTGAAACAATTGAGGACTTGGACCACTCAGAAGAAACCATGAGAGAATACCTTTCTCTTCCTCTTGCTAAGAAATGGATTGCTTCACGTAATAACTACCAAGAAATCATGCTTGGTTACTCTGATAGTAATAAAGATGGTGGTTATCTATCATCATGTTGGACCCTCTACAAGGCTCAACAACAATTGACTGCTATTGGAGATGAATTTGGCGTTAAGGTTACCTTCTTCCATGGTCGTGGTGGGACTGTCGGTCGTGGTGGTGGACCAACCTATGAAGCTATCACTTCTCAACCGCTTAAGTCTATCAAGGATCGTATCCGTTTGACGGAGCAGGGTGAAGTAATTGGGAATAAATACGGTAATAAAGACGCAGCTTACTATAATCTTGAAATGTTAGTATCTGCAGCCATTAACCGTATGATTACTCAGAAGAAGAGTGATACCAATACCTCAAATCGTTATGAAGCTATTATGGACCAAGTGGTGGACCGTAGTTACGATATCTACCGTGATTTGGTCTTTGGAAATGATCATTTCTATGATTATTTCTTCGAGTCAAGTCCGATTAAGGCTATTTCAAGCTTTAACATTGGTTCTCGTCCAGCTGCTCGTAAGACTATTACTGAAATCGGTGGTTTGCGAGCTATCCCTTGGGTCTTCTCATGGTCGCAAAGTCGTGTCATGTTCCCTGGCTGGTATGGGGTTGGTTCAAGCTTCAAAGAATTTATCGATAAAAATCCAGAGAATATCGCTATCTTACGAGATATGTACCAAAACTGGCCTTTCTTCCAATCACTTCTTTCAAATGTTGATATGGTCTTGTCAAAATCAAATATGAATATTGCTTTTGAATATGCCAAACTGTGTGAAGATGATCAAGTAAAAGCAATCTATGAGACTATTCTAAATGAATGGCAAGTTACCAAGGAAGTTATCTTGGCTATCGAAGGTTACGATGAACTCTTGGCTGAAAATCCATATCTAAAAGCAAGTTTGGATTATCGTATGCCTTACTTTAATATTCTCAACTATATCCAGTTGGAGTTGATTAAACGTCAACGCCGAGGAGAATTATCTAGCGACCAAGAAAAATTAATCCATACAACCATCAACGGAATTGCGACAGGATTGCGTAATTCAGGCTGATACCAATCAAACTTCCTCTTTTTCATAGGGGAAGTTTTTGAATAGTTAAAAAAATGCTAAAAGAGTCTTGACAAGTAGTTGAAAAATGATATAATTTAACCATTCAGAAAAGTAATCATAATAAACTTTTTAGAGAGTCTGTGGTAGCTGAAAACAGATAAGTGATGATGATGAAAATTGGGCTGAATAGTATTTAGAATTTGAAATCATAAAAATTCGGTGAGCACACCTTACAGTGCATCTCGTTATTGCGAGACAGAGCGATAGGGAAATTCCCTATAATTGAGGTGGTACCGCGCATCGACGTCCTCACACAAGTTTTTTTGTGTGAGGACTTTTTTGATGGAGGTTAGTATGGAAAGAAAACGATGGCGTCAATTGTTTATACTCAATGAAAATCAAAAAGCAAACTAGGAAGCTAGCCGCAGGTTGCTCAAAGCACTGCTTTGAGGTTGTGGATAGAACTGACGAAGTCAGTAACCATAGCTACGGTAAGGCGACGCTGACGTGGTTTGAAGAGATTTTCGAAGAGTATTAGATAAGTGAAGTATTTTAAAGGAATAAAAGGAGAAATAGAATGAAAAATAAACGTTTAATTGGGATTATCGCTGCATTAGCAGTCTTAGTAGCAGGAAGCTTGATTTACTCTTCAATGAATAAACCAGAAGCTAAGAATGAGAAGAAAGTTGCCAAAGTTGGTGTTCTTCAGTTTGTGAGCCATCCATCTCTTGATTTGATTTATAAAGGGATACAAGATGGACTTGCAGAAGAAGGTTATAAAGATGATCAACTTAAAATCGATTTTATGAACTCAGAAGGTGACCAAAGTAAGGTTGCGACAATGAGTAAACAATTGGTTGCAAATGGGAATGACCTTGTGGTTGGTATTGCAACACCAGCTGCTCAAGGTTTAGCTAGTGCCACAAAAGATCTACCGGTTATCATGGCTGCTATTACAGACCCAATCGGAGCTAACTTGGTCAAAGATTTGAAAAAACCAGGTGGCAACATTACAGGGGTATCTGACCACAATCCCGCTCAACAACAAGTTGAACTCATCAAAGCTTTGACACCAAATGTGAAAACAATTGGAGCTCTTTACTCAAGTAGTGAAGATAATTCCAAAACTCAGGTAGAAGAATTTAAGGCTTATGCTGAAAAAGCAGGTTTGACAGTCGAAACATTTGCTGTTCCTTCAACAAATGAAATTGCTTCAACAGTTAACGTTATGACTAGCAAGGTTGATGCTATCTGGATTCCAATCGATAACACCATTGCATCTGCATTTTCAACAGTTGTATCAAGCAATCAATCAGCTAAAAAGCCAATCTATCCAAGCGCAACTGCCATGGTAGAAGCAGGTGGTTTGGCATCAGTTGTAGTTGACCAACATGACCTTGGTGTGGCAACTGGTAAAATGATTGCGCAAGTCTTGAAAGGTGCAACACCAGCCGATACTCCAGTTAATGTCTTTTCAACTGGTAAGTCAGTGATTAACAAAAAATTGGCACAAGAATTAGGTATTACGATTCCTGAATCTGTTCTAAAAGAAGCAGGACAAGTGATTGAATAATCTAAAATGGAGGAGTTGGGGACATCTCCTCCAATTTTTTACAATAGAAATCATATAGAAAAGGTTAAGAAACAGATGATATTATCTATTATTTCTCAAGGATTTGTCTGGGCTATTTTAGGTCTGGGGATCTTTATGACATTTAGGATTTTGAACTTTCCAGATATGACAACAGAAGGTTCCTTCCCTCTTGGGGGAGCTGTTGCTGTCACTTTGATAACCAAAGGAGTGAACCCATTTTTAGCGACTCTTGTTGCTGTAGGAGCAGGTTGTTTGGCTGGAATGGCAGCAGGACTTCTTTATACAAAAGGGAAGATCCCAACCTTGCTCTCAGGGATTTTGGTGATGACTTCCTGTCACTCTATCATGCTCTTGATTATGGGACGTGCAAATTTAGGATTGCTTGGAACCAAGCAAATCCAGGATGTTTTGCCTTTTGATTCAGATTTGAACCAACTCTTGACAGGTCTCATCTTTGTCAGTCTTGTTATTGCTCTCATGCTCTTTTTCTTGGATACCAAACTCGGACAAGCCTATATTGCTACAGGTGACAATCCTGATATGGCTAGAAGTTTCGGGATTCATACTGGACGCATGGAGCTCATGGGCTTGGTCTTATCAAATGGTGTGATTGCCCTTGCAGGGGCTCTTATTGCCCAGCAAGAAGGGTATGCCGATGTATCTCGAGGAATCGGGGTTATCGTTGTAGGTCTTGCAAGTTTGATTATTGGAGAAGTTATTTTCAAGAGTTTGAGCTTGGCAGAGCGTCTGGTTGCCATCGTTGTAGGTTCTATCGCTTATCAATTCTTAGTGTGGGCAGTTATTGCGCTTGGCTTTAATACAAGTTACCTTCGTTTGTACAGCGCCGTGATTTTAGCAGTCTGCCTCATGATTCCAACATTTAAGCAAACAATCTTGAAAGGAGCCAAATTAAGCAAATGACAGCAATTGTAGAATTAAAAAATGCAACCAAAGTCGTTAAAAATGGCTTTGATGAAGAAAAGATTATCTTAAATGATGTTTCCTTAGAAATTTTTGAACAGGATTTCATCACGATTTTAGGTGGAAATGGTGCTGGGAAATCAACTCTCTTTAACACTATTGCAGGAACCTTGTCATTAACCAGTGGAACCATCCGTATTTTGGGTGAAGATGTTACCAAGTTTTCACCAGAGAAGCGGGCTAAGTATCTGTCTCGAGTCTTCCAAGATCCCAAGATGGGGACAGCTCCTCGTATGACGGTGGCTGAAAATCTTTTGATTGCCAAGTTTCGTGGTGAAAAGCGTGGACTGTTTCCGAGACGTCTGGCTAGCTATAAGGATGAATTTCAGGCAACCATTGAAAAAGTAGGAAACGGTCTTGAGAAACACTTGAATACACCGATTGAGTTCTTATCAGGTGGACAAAGACAGGCTTTGAGTCTCTTGATGGCAACCTTGAAGCGACCTGAATTACTCCTGTTAGATGAGCATACTGCAGCCCTTGATCCAAAGACCAGTGTGGCCTTGATGGAATTGACGGATGAATTTGTCAAGAAAGACCAGCTGACAGCGCTTATGATTACCCACCATATGGAAGATGCTCTCAAATATGGCAATCGTTTAATTGTCATGAAAGAAGGACGAATCATCCAAGATTTGAAACAAGAAGAAAAAGCAAAAATGAAAATCTCTGATTATTATCAACTCTTTGAATAAAGTAGGGAAAATGAGTGAAATGGTTTACTTTTTTTCTGAAATAAAGTATACTATATAAAGTAAACTATGATAACATGGAGGTATTGTGTATGGTTGACAAACAAGTCATTGAAGAAATCAAAAACAATGCCAACATTGTGGAAGTCATAGGAGATGTGATTTCTTTACAAAAGGCAGGACGGAACTATCTAGGGCTCTGTCCTTTTCATGGTGAAAAAACACCTTCTTTCAACGTTGTAGAGGACAAGCAGTTTTACCACTGTTTTGGTTGTGGTCGCTCAGGTGATGTCTTTAAGTTCATCGAGGAGTACCAAGGAGTTCCCTTTATGGAGGCTGTCCAAATCTTAGGTCAGCGTGTCGGGATAGAGGTGGAAAAACCGCTTTATAGTGAGCAGAAGTCAGCTTCACCCCACCAAGCTATTTATGATATGCATGAAGATGCTGCCAAATTTTATCATGCTATTCTCATGACAACTACCATGGGGGAAGAGGCCAGAAACTACCTTTATCAGCGTGGTTTGACAGATGAAGTGCTCAAGCATTTTCGGATTGGTTTAGCACCTCCAGAACGAAACTATCTCTATCAACGTTTGTCTGGTCAGTATCGTGATGAGGATTTTCTAGATTCAGGGCTATTTTACCTATCAGATGCCAATCAATTTGTAGACACTTTTCACAATCGGATCATGTTTCCCCTGACAAATGACCAAGGAAAGGTTATTGCCTTCTCAGGTCGTATCTGGCAGAAAACGGATTCACAAACTTCTAAGTATAAAAATAGCCGATCGACTGCAATTTTTAACAAAAGTTACGAATTATATCATATGGATAGGGCTAAAAAATCTTCTGGAAAAGCCAGTGAGATTTATCTGATGGAAGGATTCATGGATGTCATCGCAGCCTATCGGGCTGGAATAGAAAATGCTGTAGCGTCTATGGGAACGGCCTTAAGTCGTGAGCATGTTGAGCATCTGAAAAGGTTAACCAAGAAGTTGGTTCTTGTTTATGATGGTGATAAGGCTGGGCAAGCCGCGACATTGAAAGCGCTGGACGAAATTGGTGATATGCCTGTGCAAATCGTTAGCATGCCTGATAACTTGGATCCAGATGAGTATCTACAAAAAAATGGACCAGAAGACTTGGCCTATCTGTTAACGAAAACTCGTATTAGTCCGATTGAGTTTTACATTCATCAGTATAAGCCTGAAAACAGTGAAAATCTGCAGGCACAGATTGAGTTTATTGAAAAAATAGCTCCCTTGATTGTTCAAGAAAAATCTATTACTGCTCAAAACAGCTATATACATATTTTAGCTGACAGTCTGGCGTCCTTTGATTATGCCCAGATTGAGCAGATTGTTAATGAGAGCCGTCAGGCACAAAGGCAGAATCGTATGGAAGGAATTTCCAGACCGACGCCAATCACCATGCCTGTCACCAAGCAGTTATCGGCTATTATGAGGGCAGAAGCTCATCTACTTTATCGAATGATGGAATCCCCTCTAGTTTTGAACGATTACCGCTTGCGAGAAGACTTTGCATTTGATACACCTGAATTTCAGGTCTTATATGTCTTGCTTGGCCAGTATGGCAATCTTCCTCCAGAAGTTCTAGCAGAACAGACAGAGGAAGTTGAAAGAGCTTGGTACCAAGTCTTAGCTCAGGATTTACCTGCTGAGATGTCTCCGCAGGAACTTAGTGAAGTAGAAATGACTCGAAACAAGGCTCTCTTGAATCAGGACAATATGAGAATCAAAAAGAAGGTGCAGGAAGCTAGCCATGTAGGAGATACAGACACAGCCCTAGAAGAATTGGAACGTTTAATTTCCCAAAAGAGAAGAATGGAGTAATAATGGCAACAAAACAAAAAGAAGTAACAACATTTGACGTACAAGTAGCAGAATTTATCCGTAATCATAAGCAAAAAGGGACAGCAACTGATGATGAAATTAATGCTAGTCTGGTGATTCCTTTTACCTTGGATGCTGATGGGATTGAAGATCTCTTGCAACGAATCCAGGATGCGGGGATTTCTATCACAGATAATGAAGGAAACCCAAGTGCGCGTGTTCTTAGCACTGAAGAAGAGCCAGAACTCAGTGATGAGGACTTGATTGGTTCAACTTCTGCAAAGGTTAATGACCCTGTCCGTATGTACTTGAAAGAAATCGGGGTCGTTCCTCTCTTGACCAATGAAGAGGAAAAAGAGTTGGCACTTGCAGTTGAAGCTGGTGATATCGAAGCCAAACAACGTCTTGCGGAAGCCAACCTTCGTTTGGTTGTTTCTATTGCCAAACGCTATGTCGGCCGTGGTATGCAGTTCCTTGACTTGATTCAAGAAGGGAACATGGGCTTGATGAAGGCGGTTGACAAGTTTGACTATTCTAAAGGATTCAAGTTCTCAACTTACGCAACTTGGTGGATTCGTCAGGCTATCACTCGTGCTATTGCGGATCAAGCTCGTACTATCCGTATCCCAGTTCACATGGTTGAAACCATTAATAAATTAGTTCGTGAACAACGTAATCTCCTTCAAGAATTGGGACAAGATCCAACGCCAGAACAAATCGCTGAACGTATGGATATGACCCCTGACAAGGTTCGTGAAATCTTGAAGATTGCCCAAGAACCAGTATCTCTTGAAACTCCAATCGGTGAAGAGGATGATAGCCATCTTGGGGACTTTATCGAAGATGAAGTGATTGAAAATCCAGTGGACTATACAACTCGTATCGTCTTGCGTGAGCAGTTGGATGAGGTCTTGGATACTCTTACAGACCGTGAAGAAAATGTTTTGCGTCTACGTTTTGGGCTAGATGATGGGAAAATGCGTACCCTTGAAGATGTGGGTAAAGTCTTTAACGTGACTCGTGAGCGTATCCGTCAGATTGAAGCCAAGGCTTTGAGAAAACTACGCCAACCAAGTCGTAGCAAACCGCTTCGTGATTTTATTGAAGACTAAGAGTGAGGATGAATATGGCTTATACAGAAGAGCAAATTGAAAATATCAAAACACGAATTTTATCAGCCTTGGAAGAAGTGATTGACCCTGAGTTGGGAATCGATATTGTCAATCTTGGTTTGATTTATGAGATTCGTTTTGACGGCGACACAGGGCAAACAGAGATTGATATGACGTTGACAACTATGGGTTGTCCCCTGGCAGATCTTTTGACAGACCAGATTTATGATGCCATGACAGAGGTGCCAGAAGTAACGGATACTGAGGTCAAATTAGTTTGGTATCCAGCCTGGACTGTTGAAAAAATGAGTCGCTATGCACGCATTGCCCTAGGCATTAAGTAAACAAATAAAAGCATGTGAGAGATTATTGGAAAAGCGAGGAAATTTCCTCTTCTTTTCCTCTAGTCTCTCCTTTCTTTTGCTGATTTTATTCAAAGAAAATGATATAATAGTAGTTATGGAAAAAAAGAAATTACGCATCAATATGTTGAGTTCAAGTGAGAAAGTAGCAGGACAAGGAGTTTCAGGTGCCTACCGTGAATTAGTTCGTCTTCTTCACCGTGATGCCAAGGACCAATTGATTGTTACAGAAAATCTTCCAATAGAGGCAGATGTGACTCACTTTCATACAATTGATTTCCCCTATTATTTATCAACATTCCAAAAGAAACGCTCAGGAAGGAAAATTGGCTATGTGCATTTCTTGCCTGATACACTTGAGGGGAGTTTGAAAATTCCATTTTTCTTAAAGGGAATTGTGAAACGCTATGTATTTTCTTTTTACAACCGGATGGAGCACTTGGTGGTGGTCAATCCTATGTTTATCGAGGATTTGGTGGCAGCTGGTATTCCACGTGAAAAAGTGACCTATATTCCTAACTTTGTAAACAAGGAAAAATGGCATCCTCTTCCACAGGAAGAGGTAGCAAGACTGCGTACGGAGATAGGTCTTAGTGACAATCAGTTTATCGTAGTAGGTGCTGGTCAAGTTCAGAAACGCAAAGGTATTGACGATTTTATCCGTCTGGCTGAGGAATTGCCCCAAATTACCTTTATCTGGGCAGGTGGTTTCTCTTTTGGTGGTATGACAGATGGTTATGAACGTTACAAGAAAATCATGGAGAATCCCCCTAAAAATTTGATTTTTCCAGGTATTGTATCGCCAGAGCGGATGCGCGAATTGTATGCCCTAGCGGACCTTTTCTTGTTGCCTAGTTACAATGAACTCTTTCCTATGACTATCCTAGAAGCTGCTAGTTGTGAAGCTCCTATTATGTTGCGTGATTTGGATCTTTATAAGGTGATTTTGGAGGGAAATTATCGGGCTACAGCAGACAGAGAAGAGATGAAAGAAGCTATTCTGGAATATCAAGCGAATCCTGCTGCTTTAAAAGATTTGAAAGAAAAAGCTAAGAATATTTCTAGAGAGTATTCAGAAGAGCATCTGTTACAAATCTGGTTGGACTTTTATGAGAAACAAGCCGCTTTAGGGAGAAAGTAAAAAGTGAGGTAATCTATGCGAATTGGTTTATTTACAGATACCTATTTTCCTCAGGTTTCAGGTGTTGCGACCAGTATTCGGACCTTGAAAACAGAACTTGAAAAGCAGGGGCACGCTGTTTTTATCTTTACGACGACAGATAAGGATGTCAATCGTTATGAAGATTGGCAAATTATCCGCATTCCAAGTGTTCCTTTCTTTGCTTTTAAGGATCGTCGCTTTGCCTATCGAGGATTCAGTAAGGCGCTTGAAATTGCTAAACAGTATCAACTGGATATTATCCATACTCAGACAGAATTTTCTCTTGGTTTGTTGGGGATTTGGATTGCGCGTGAATTGAAGATTCCCGTTATTCATACCTATCACACCCAGTACGAAGACTATGTACATTATATTGCCAAGGGGATGTTGATTCGTCCTAGCATGGTCAAGTATCTGGTCAGAGGTTTCCTTCATGACGTGGATGGGGTTATTTGCCCGAGTGAGATTGTCCGTGATTTGCTATCTGACTATAAGGTCAAGGTTGAAAAACGGGTCATTCCAACTGGGATTGAATTAGCCAAGTTTGAGCGTCCAGAAATCAAGCAAGAAAATTTAAAAGAACTGCGTAGTAAATTAGGGATTCAAGATGATGAAAAGATGTTGCTGAGTCTTTCCAGAATTTCTTATGAAAAAAATATTCAAGCAGTATTAGCAGCTTTTGCAGAAGTTTTGAAAGAAGAAGACAAGGTTAAACTGGTTGTTGCTGGGGATGGGCCTTATCTGAATGATCTTAAAGAGCAAGCCCAGAAACTAGAGATTCGAGACTCGGTTATCTTTACAGGAATGATTGCTCCTAGTGAGACGGCTCTTTACTATAAGGCAGCAGATTTCTTCATCTCGGCCTCAACAAGTGAAACGCAGGGTTTGACATACTTGGAAAGCTTGGCCAGTGGAACGCCTGTCATTGCTCACGGAAATCCTTATCTGGACAATCTTATCAATAACAAGATGTTTGGAACTTTATATTACGGCGAGCATGATTTGGCTGGAACTATTTTAGAAGCTCTGATTGCAACGCCAGATATGAATGAGCATATCTTATCAGCGAAATTATACGAGATTTCAGCTGAGAACTTTGGAAAACGGGTGCATGAATTTTATCTGGATGCTATTATTTCAAATAATTTCCAGAAAGATTTAGCCAAAGATGATACGGTCAGTCAGCGTATTTTTAAAACAGTTTTGTATCTTCCGCAACAGGTGGTTGCTGTACCGGTAAAAGGCTCTAGACGGATGCTGAGGGCTTCAAAAACACAGCTGATTAGCATGAGAGATTATTGGAAAGACCGTGAAGAATAGAAAGAGGAAAAGCTATGAAAAAACAATTAATGAGAAGCGGTCGTGATAAAAAGATTGCTGGTGTTTGTGCCGGGGTGGCCCATTATCTAGATATGGATCCAACTATCGTTCGCGTAATATGGGGTGTCCTTGCTTGCTGTTACGGAGCGGGAATTGTAGCTTATATCATTTTATGGATTATCGCACCAGTAGCAACTGACTATTGAAAACTAGCTAAATTCATGCTAAGATAATAGAAAATAGAATGTAACGAAGGAGAGAAAAATGGCATTTGGAGATAATGGAAATCGTAAAAAAACTATGTTTGAGAAAATAACCTTGTTTATCGTGATTATCATGCTAGTAGCAAGTTTATTGGGAATTTTTGCAACTGCAATTGGTGCCCTCAGTAATCTATAAAATAGATTCAAGAAAATTTAGTGACTGGGATTTCCCAGCCCTTTTTTAAAGTGAGAAGAAAAAATGAGTATGTTTTTAGATACGGCCAAGATTAAGGTCAAGGCTGGTAATGGTGGCGATGGCATGGTTGCCTTTCGTCGTGAAAAATATGTCCCTAATGGCGGTCCTTGGGGTGGTGACGGTGGTCGTGGAGGAAATGTGGTCTTCGTTGTAGACGAAGGTTTACGTACCTTGATGGATTTCCGCTACAATCGTCATTTCAAGGCTGATTCTGGTGAGAAAGGAATGACCAAAGGGATGCATGGTCGTGGTGCTGAGGACCTTAGAGTTCGAGTACCACAAGGTACGACTGTTCGTGATGCGGAGACAGGCAAGGTCTTGACAGATTTGATTGAACACGGTCAAGAATTTATTGTTGCGCACGGAGGTCGTGGTGGACGTGGAAATATTCGCTTTGCGACACCAAAAAATCCTGCACCGGAAATCTCTGAAAATGGAGAACCAGGTCAGGAACGCGAGTTACAATTGGAACTTAAAATCCTTGCGGATGTTGGTTTAGTAGGCTTTCCATCTGTTGGGAAATCAACACTTTTAAGTGTTATCACATCTGCTAAACCAAAAATCGGTGCCTACCACTTTACCACTATTGTGCCAAATTTAGGTATGGTTCGTACCCAATCAGGTGAATCCTTTGCAGTAGCTGATTTACCAGGTTTGATTGAAGGAGCTAGTCAAGGTGTTGGTTTGGGAACCCAGTTCCTCCGTCACATCGAGCGTACACGTGTGATCCTTCATATTATTGATATGTCAGCTAGCGAAGGCCGTGATCCTTATGAGGATTATCTTGCCATCAATAAGGAGCTGGAGTCATACAATCTTCGCCTCATGGAGCGTCCACAGATTATCGTAGCCAATAAGATGGACATGCCTGAGAGTCAGGAAAATCTTGTAGAATTCAAGAAAAAATTGGCTGAAAACTACGATGAATTTGAAGAGTTACCAGCTATTTTCCCAATATCTGGTTTGACTAAGCAAGGTCTGGCTACACTTTTGGATGCGACAGCTGAATTGTTAGATAAGACACCAGAATTCTTGCTCTATGATGAGTCAGATATGGAAGAAGAAGCTTACTATGGATTTGACGAGGAAGAGAAGGCCTTTGAAATTAGTCGTGATGACGATGCGACATGGGTACTTTCTGGTGAAAAACTCATGAAACTCTTTAATATGACCAACTTTGATCGTGACGAATCAGTCATGAAATTTGCTCGCCAGCTTCGTGGTATGGGGGTTGATGAAGCCCTTCGTGCGCGTGGTGCTAAGGATGGGGACTTGGTCCGCATTGGTAAATTTGAGTTTGAATTTGTAGACTAGGAGACTGTTATGGGAGATAAACCGATATCTTTCCGAGATGCGGATGGCAATTTCGTTTCCGCCGCAGATGTTTGGAATGAAAAGAAATTGGAAGAACTGTTTAATCGTCTCAATCCAAATCGTGCCCTGAGATTGGCACGAACTAAAAAAGACAATCCATCTCAGTAAAATAGATAAAAAGATTCCGTGCCAGATTAGACACGGAATTTTTTATTCTTCAAAGAAAAATGGTGGAGCGAATTTTTTCAGTTCTTCAAAGCATTTTTGAGCAGCTTCTGCATCTTCACAGATGACAAGACAGACATCATCGCCACAGAGGGTAGCGATAGCGTCAGGAAAGCTCAAAGCATCAATGATAGAACCAAAGGATTGAGCAAGCCCAGGAAGGGTTTTTAGTAGGACTTGGTGTTGAACTGGACGCATCAAGACAAGAGCATCTTCCATATAAATTTCGAGACGTTTTTCCCATTTTGAGGTTGAACCTGCATTGAGCACGTAGTAAGAGTTGTCTTCTTCTCGTACTTTTGAAAGGTTCATACTTTTAATATCTCTCGAAAGTGTAGCTTGTGTAACTTGAATATCATTATCGGCAAGAAGAGCTTGTAGCTCAGCTTGAGTATGAATCTTGTTTTTTGTTACAAGAGCTCGTATGAGTTGGTGTCGGTGTTCAGATTTATTCATAAAATGTTACTCCTTGTACTAGATACAGAAAGCGTGGACTGAACGAGATTGTCAGTCGGGTGGTAAGCGGTATTGTCACGTATGATGATTTCAAAGTAAGTAGTATAGGACTAAACGGAGAGAATCTCTCTCTTTTAACTTGTCACTAGTTGGGTGTAGATGAATTGGGTATCTATCTGTTTATCTACATTGGTGTCCTCTACTAACAGTAAATCACTCAATTAGGGTAGCCTTTTGTCACGACTTGTTGTGAATTTATGCCAAATGGAAATTCACAGAGCTTTTCCAACATGTGGTATGGTAGCGAGTAGTATTAGTGATTGTACATGTTGGTTAGAGTCTTAGTATCTTTTGTCTAAGCTCCCGTGTAGACCTATCATAAGCCCATATTGGGATTGAATTTGATACCAAGTTTATGTGTTGATTAACAGTTCAAGTGGAAATAGTTCCATATTGAAAGTCTGATATTATACCTTTTGACAAGGTAGGATAAGACTAGACTGTTCAAGATCGACAGTCAGCTGGTAAGCGGTATTGTCACGTATGGTGATTTCAAAGTCAGTAGTATAGAGAACTAAACGAAGGGTATCTCCTTCTTTTAGCTTGTAAATAGTTGGTTGCAGTTCAAACTGGATATCCATCCATTCATCTGCAGTAATATCCTCTACCAACAGTAAACCATTTCTATTTTGTAAATTGAGATAGCCTTTTGTCACGACTCGTTGCGCATTTTCACGAAATGGCAATTCACAGAGATTTTCCAACATGTGGTAGCGACCGTTGTCAATGGTTCTAGCACTTAAAACAGCTGGATAAGGTTGCAGGTATTTCTTCTGTCCAAATTCTAGCAGTTGGGCAGATAAGAGCCCCTTATTTATACTGGATTTGATACGAAGATTGAGTTGGGCACGACCGTTCAAGTGAAGATCTTTGGTTACAGGAAGGTCAATAGTAATCTGATTGGTTTTTCCTTGATAGAGTTCTGTATTGAAGGTCTGGTAGGTCTTACCATAGCGCTCAAAATCCTTATCTGGGTACTGGTTTTGAATGACTTTCTCTTCTTGACCAAGTGAGAAGGTTTCAAAGTTTTCTTGCCCACCGAAGGTATCAAGTGATAGCCAAGTCTGAGGGGCTGTATTGTCCTGCCAAATGACAGTAGGAAGTTGGAAATCTGTATCTTGTCCCAGTAATTTCTTTGTCAATAAGGCGTTCATGGACTCACGGAAGTCAATGGACTGCCAGTTGTTCATGTACACATGGGCGCCATTATGGAAAAAGAGATGCTTGTTTATATGAGCAGGAAGGGCGTGAAACATCTGGTAAACATGAAGTGGTTTGACATTCCAATCCTGTGAACCATGAGTAAAGACAACCTCTGCCTTTACCTTATGGGCATTGAGCAGATAATTGCGATCATGCCAAAATTGATTGTAGTCACCAGATTTGCGATCTAACTGCTCTTTTACTTTTTCTAAGTCAGCTTGGTGAGCCTCATTACCACGGATATAGTCACCAGCCAAGAGATTACGAGAGTAGGTTAGTTCAGCAAGGGAGTCAAAGTCCTCACCTGGATAACCACCTGGGCTAGTTACTAGACCGTTTTCACGGTAGTAGTTGTACCACGAAGAAATACCAGCCTCGGCAATAATAACCTCTAAACCATCTACACCTGTAGTCGCAAGACCATTGGACATGGTACCTAGATAGGAAAGTCCAGTTGTAGCTACTTTTCCGTTTGACCAGTCAGCCTTGACTTGACGTTGGCACGTGTGGTCGGTAAAGGCACGGCAACGGCCATTGAGCCAGTCGATGACATTTTTATAAGCCTCGATTTGCTGGTAGTCCCCATTAGTCATGAAACCTGTAGAGTCTTTGGTTCCAACGCCTGAGACATAGAGATTAGCAAAACCACGTGGAAGGAAGTAGTCGTTGAGACTATAGCTAGCGTTTATATGCGTTAGCTTTTCCTCAGCTTCTGACACAAGCTCAGCTTGACCTTGGGATTGGACGAGATTTAGTTGAGGCTCCTCTAGCTCAATCTCATGAGCGGGCTTAACCTCGAGATCGCCCTCCATTTTGTAGAGAGCCTTGTCGCTGGCTTTATCATTGGTTCCCTGATGATAGGGACTAGCAGTCATGATAGCAGGGATTTGCCCGTCATAACGAGGACGAATAATGCTGACCTTGACTAGGTCTGGTAGACCTTTTTGGTCAGTATCGACACGAGACTCAACGTAAACGACTTCTCGAATGACATCATGGCTAGAAAAAGTAGCCAAACTCTTACCGTTAAAGTAGTGATAGTCATTATCCTCAGGAATAAGACCGTCACTAACAAGTTGGTCGATAAGAGTATTCCCTTTTTTAGTGCGAGTATTGAGTAATTGATAGAGATTTTCAATCAAATCACCGTATACGATGGGAAAACCAGTTTCTTTACGGAAAACATCACTGTCTTCAAAGTCAACCAAATAAGAAAAACCTAAAAGTTGAAAAGCCACAGTATAGAAAATATCTGCAGTCAACTCTTTATCTGATTGAAAAAATGTCAATAAGTCAGTTTCTGTATCAACTGCTAAACTTGATAGAGGATAGGAGCTGTTTTTAAAATTAAAAAAGAAACGAATAAGAAACGCTTCAAGCATTTGTTTATTTGTAATGTTGACTGGTAAATCAAATCCATACTTTTTTAATTCAAAGATAATTGTATCTCTAGGTAGCGCTAAATAGCTGAATTGATTAAAACGCATAGAACCTCCAGTGAAATTATACTTTAATTTATTATATCAAAAAATTAAAAAAATACCAAAGATAAAATCAAAAACAACAAAAATGTATTGATATATATATATATATATATATATATATATAATTATTTTTCTTGAACTGATAGTGTTTTTGTGATAAAATATATACTATATAACTGTAACTTGCAGTTGCATAATTAAAAAAGGAAAGTTAACATTGTGTATAAATCAAAAAGACAAAAAAATAAATCTTTTGATTGGTATGGCTTAAGCCAACGTTTCTCTATTCGTAAGTACCATTTTGGTGCTGCGAGTGTGTTGTTGGGGACAGCCTTGATTTTGGGTGCTGCCCAAACGACTGCCAAGGCAGAAGAAGCAACTACTGAAAATAAAACAGAAGCCGTAACCCCTACTTCAAAAGATGCTGAGGCGGCAGCTACTCCGGCTAATGTGACCTTGCCAGCTACTGAAGCTACAACAGGTGCTCCTGTTCTAGATAAAAAAGAGTTGAGCGAAGAAGAAATCGCGAAGTTAGCTGCTGAAGTATCTAAAAAGGATGAAAAAGCATCTGAAACAGATACAGCTGAAAAAACAGAAGTATCTGACAAAGAAAAAGCAACACTAACTGCTCCTTCAACAGACAAAAAAGTTGATAAAACAGTTGATGAAAAAGCTGATAAAAAGGATGAAAAGAAAGCAGAAAATCCAATTACTGCTACAAAGAAAATCCTTGAACAATTGACTTCTGAAGCTGAAGTTCTTAATACAACTGCAGCAAACTATGCTGAGAAAAAAGTTGAAGATAAGTCTTCTAAAGAAGCTATTGCTGCTGCAGTAGCAGCGGCGAAAGTAGAAATTACTGCATCTAAGAAAGTTCTAAACGAAAAAGATGTTACCGCTGAGCAATTGAATCTTCAACTCCAACGTATCTCATCTGCTATCGAAGCAGTCTACGCAGAGATGAAACGTGCAGGACACGTAGGTAAAGTTGAAGCAGTGTTGGCAGACCCAGCAGGTTCTACAGTAGCTATTACTAATCCTATTAATAAAGTTGTTGTTAATAATGTTGGTGATATTACTGAGGAAGAAGCGCGTGCGATTGAAAAAGAGATTCGTACAGCAAACCCGACGTTAACTGCTGAAGATAAAATCGAAGTTAAACGAAAAGGAAACACAGGTTTAGCCGTAGCGACAGTAACGCTAGCAAATGGAAGAGTAGACCAAAATGGTAATACAACACATGGTTTTGCTATTGGTGATGTAGCTTATGGTTCAGCTGGTGAGAAAAACTTTAGTCAACTTCGTGAAGCAATCAACTGGTTTGACTTCGCTACTGCGTCTATTACATATGCTGATGGAACGAAAGTAGGACCTGTTGAATATGTTAATAATCCAGCTATGGTTGATTTCACTAGCTCAAAAGGACGTCAAGAGCGTGGACGTTTTACAATGGTTCGTACAGTTCTTGAGTCGACTACACATCCAGAATTAGTAGGTAAGAAAACGAACGATCCAGCATTTTTGAAATCTGGATTAGCTAAGTATACGTTATGGAAAACATATGATCATGTGAAACATGAAGTGCAACAAGGTCTATCTGAAGGACGATTTAATAATGAAATATTTGAGGTTCTTCAAGAAGGAATGCGTTTCAATGTACCAACTAAGGTAAAAGGTTATACATTAAGTGCAACAGTAAGTTCCCTTTCTCGTAAAAAAGTTACTACAGAAACATATACTCTAAATAAAGCTAATGGTGAACCTGAAAATATCAACAGAAGTCCTGTTGATGGTGTTGTTCAACGTGAAGATGTCATTGTAACAAGACTGGATCCAAACTGGAGTCATTTACGATTAGCTGGATTTGAAACTAAATATAAAGATTCAAATGGGGTAACTCGTGAACGATTAACAGCCTTTTCTTCAGCTTATGATGGTGGTAACGTTGGGGTTAAGTTCCAATTGTCAGCAACATATAATGGACGTCCAGTAGCGGTTAATGCTATTGCGGCTGACTCAGAAGACTTAAGTGTGGCGGAGTTCACTCAGTTTGAATCTGATGGTACACCTTGGGAAGAATTCATGCGTTTGAATAAAAATAAAACAAACTCAAAAGGTTTATTCCCTAATAGAGAAGGTAATGGTAACTTTTTAAGTACTTTCGACAGAAAAACAAATGCTCCGTTGTCTACAGGTTATAAACTTTCTGAATGGACGAATAAAACAGAAACAGGTTATGGAAGTCAATTATTTGGACCTTTTGATTCTGGTATTAATAATGGATACGATCTTCCTATAGGTCTTACTCAAAATGTTGAAAATTTAGGTGTTTACATTAATGCCAATGGTAGCCAATCAGCAACTATAGGTTTCGTTATTTATGATGGTGGAGATGCCCCAGCTTCTTATGGTTCTGCACAACACATCATCGGTAACTTTAATAAAGAAAAAGATGGAAAACAAGTAACTGCGACACAACCATATTTAGGAGATGTTCCTGCAGATTCAGACTTCCGTACAACAATCGCTGAGCCAAATGGTGCATGGGTACTTGACGACTTAGTTAACTCAGAAGACTATAAAGAAATCAGTCTTGTTAGTGGTTCAACTCAAGTTACAAACTCAAAAGGTCAATCAGGAACATACTTATTAGATGGTAAAAATCCTGTCATTCATATGTCTGATGGTACTCAAGTAGCGATTAAAAATGGTGAAATTCTATCAACAGCTAATACTTTACCAGGTGGAGATAATTTACCAATTAAAGGTTTATACAACCAAGCAACACGCGGACTTGGTGTAGGTAACCTTCCCGATGAAGGTGAAGGACAACTTCTTGACCCAGCTGCAGCAACTAAATATACACTGCGTCATGCAAGTGAAAATGAATATATCTTAAAAGGTGTCAAAGTTAACCGTGGTGTTAATAATGACGTAGCTTATGTTCGTGGATGGGTTGACTTTAACGGAAATGGTAGATTCGACCTTTATGAATCATCTGAATTAGTAACAGCTAATGCTGATGGAACATATGATATCACCTTCAAAAATACACCTCAATTATTAAACACATCAGTAGATAATCTTGGTGTTCGTTTACGTGTTTCTGTAGACAAAAACGACTTAAGATTACCAACAGGATTAGCGTCTTCAGGGGAAGTAGAAGACTTTGTTGCGAACGTTATTCACCCACCTCGTGGAACACGTCATGAAACAAAAGATTTTCAAGGGAAAAAACAAGAAGTGAATTTCCCTACCAACGCTATGTTCAAGGCTAGTGGTAAAACAATTGAATCTAACTATAAACAATGGGCGGAAATTGATAATAATACGGCGCCTAAGATGGTGTTAAATGATACGGTTGTTAAATCTGAAGAACCAACTGGTAAGACTGTTGAAGTAAAAGACCACTTAAGCCAAACAATCTATAACGGTACGGAAGTTGTTGTTAAAGATGCAAGAGGAAATACTCTTGGTACAGCTGTTAAAGTAACGAATAAATTGACAGGTAAGACTGAATATTACTTATCTGAATATACTGAATATGATACAGCTGGGAATAAAGTTGGGGTTTATAAACTAAATGAAGGTTCTGCAGAAGGTAAGAATACTACACAAGGTTCTCTAAGCTTTACTAAGATTAGTTTTCAACCAGAAGCAGGATTTGTAGGTACAGCTAAAGGGGTAGCTATCCGCGCGTGGGATGATAATGGAAGTCACACTGGATGGGAAGCTACAGAAGATACAATTAAAGAATCTCTAACAAGTACGACTTTAGCAGAAAAAGATAAGATCTTAGAAAATGTAAACAATGGAAATAATGGTGCCAAGTCTATGGATACTAGTTATATTCCAACGGTAATCGATGTTCGTCCAGTAGGAGAAGATACTACTACGGAGGATGTTCAAGGAAAACCACAATCATCTAATCCTTCAATTCCGACAAAAGGAACAGTTGAAACTATCACAAATGAATCTGTAGAAACTTCTAAACGAGTTGATATTCTAAATACAAGTGAGAAACCAACTTTTGCAACTAGAAAAGAAACTCCTGGGAAACTATATACAGAAGATACAACTGTCGATAAGGAAACAACTCTTACATTAACAGATGGAACAACAGTCACATACAAACCATCAGATAAAATTCCAGCAGGAACTACAATAGCGAATACTGGTGATGTGAATGTTACAGGAACAGGGAATGTATCTGTAAATAATATTCGTTTAGTTTCAGGTACATTGATTCCAGCAGGAGCTAAACCTCAAAGCAATCACCCAGCACCAGTGGAAGTAAAAGTAACATTAGCGAATGGAACAGAGCAAACAATTCCAGCAGGAGAAAAAATTCCAGCAGGAGCTACTATCAATACGCCATTTACTAATTCAGCTAATAATACATTCGACAATGTAACTTATAATACTGGACAAACAATTCCGCGTGAAACAGGAAATAAGATTTCAAGATTAGCGAATGAAACTTCTGCAGATCAACTTGTTCCGAAAGGTGAGAGTATCACATTAAACGGTACAACTTATAGCGCTAACAAAGATGTGATTCCAAAAGGAACTCGTACAGCTGCTACTTACGAAGACTTAATGAATGTGACTCTTCCAAATGCAGTTCATCTCGATCCTGAGACTGGAGAAGTGACAAGTGTTCCACGTCGTTATACTAAAGTAACGGACACAGAAATCGTTATTGAAAACGAAGGTACTTACACATTAAATCAAGATACCGGTGAAATCACATTTACTCCAGTTCCTAAATTCGTAGGAACAGGTACAGGTGTAACAAAACAACAACCAGATGTTGACTATAACGATAAAGTAGCAGGAGACCCTGTAACTAGCCAGTATGGTACTGATTATGGTAAAGCTACGTATACACCAATCGTTAAACCTCAGTCAAAAGCATCTATCACTCGTACAATTCACTATGTATACGAGAATGCTAATGATAATCCATCTAGTCAAGATTCATATAAAGATAATGACCCAATCGTAGCAATCGACAATACGCCAGTTACTCGTACACAAACGATTGATTATACTCGTGATTACAAGATTTTCTCTGAAGCAGGTGAAACTGATAAAGAGATGGTTACGACAAACCAAGTTACAGATGCAACTGGACATGTTTACAATGTTGGAGATACAATTCCAGCAGGTACTAAGTTCAACCAAGGTTCAATTATCATCGGTAAATGGACAGCTTCAAGTGATGAAAACTCTAAATTCAAAGAAATTATCTCACCAACAGTTAAAGGATATACAGCTGAAGTAGTAACAGCTAACTTCACACCTAATGCTGGTGGTAAGATGGGACACATCCACAATGGTAAACAACGTGTTGGATTATATACTCCAGTAGCTGACAATACTAAGGACGTTGGTGCATACGAACCATTAGTATCAGAAGTTCGTTCAGACGACAAAGATGATTTCGATATGTATGTTGTTTACAAAGCTGATACTCAAAAAGCTAAAGTAACCTACATTGACTTAGATGCAACAGGTGATGCCCGTATTCTTGAAGTTCAAAACGCTAATCCAGCTCCTGCAACAGGTGCAGATGCGAAAACAACTTATGGTGTTACAACGCTTCAAGGTAAATCTCATACGAAGATTCCTTATACAACAGCTGAAACAATCAAGAAATATGAAGACCTTGGTTATGAATTAGTAACAGATGACTTTACAAATAATACTCAGGGGAATCCAGTTGAAGGTGGACGTAAGTTCGATGATGATAAAGAAGTAGACCAAGCATTCAATGTTTACCTACGTCACAAGAAAGTTACTCGTAAAATTAAAGATACTCAAGAAGTAACACGTACAATTGAGTATAAATATGCTAGTACAGATGATGTACCAACTGATAAACGTGGAACAACAGCTGCACCAACAGTGACTGAAACACTTCACTTTGAACGTGACCGTACAATCGATTACACATTAGCTGCGAAAGTATATCCAACAGAATACGCAACTTACAAAGCGGTATTAGATAAGAGTGGATATGATTCTCCTGAAGAATACAAAGCTCGTACAGTTTACTACGACCACATCACAAACAAAGCAATCGCAGCAGATGCAACAGATACTCAAAAATCAATCGTTACATTTGGACCATGGACTCCAGTAGGTGGAACATCTAACGATGCAATTAAATTATCTGATGCAGAAAAAGTAAAAGATGATAAATTTAACCTTGTTAACTCTCCAGAAGTAACTGGTTATGTTCCAGATAACGCTACTGTAGAAGCAACTGCAGCAATTGATGCAGAAGCAGATGATTACAAGATTACAGTACTTTATACTCCAGTTGCTCAAAAAGCTGTAGTTAAGTTTGTAGAAGTAGATCCTACTAATACAAATAAAGTCATTACTCCTGGTCTTGCAGATCCAGTTGTTGTGACAGGTAAATCAGAAGCAGCTTACCCAGCAACAACAGCAACTTCAGTAACTGATAAGATTGCTGAGCTTGCTAAGAAAGGTTACGAACTTGTAAATAACGGATTTGTATCAACAGACAAATTCGATAAAGATGCTGCAGTTGATCAAGAATATGTGGTGAAATTCAAAGCTAAAGTAGTAGATATTCCATCATTTGATCCAACAAAACCAGCAAGTAACGATAATCCAAAACCAACTCCAGGTGTAACACCACTCGATCCAAGTAATCCAGATGGACCAAAATGGACTGAAGCATTAATCAACGCTGTAAAAGTACAAGAAGAAGTAACACGTACAATTAAGTATGTATACGAAGACGGTACTCCAGTAGCAGAATCTAATCTAACAAGTGTAGCTGACAAGAAAGTTAAAACACTTAAATTTACTCGTCCTGGTAAGATTAATGTTGCGACAGGAGAAATCACATACGGAGATTGGTCAGCGAACCAAAAATTCGAAGCAGTAACATCTCCAGTATTAGAGAAATACACAGCGGCAGTTGCAGGTGTAACTCCAACAACAGCTGATGTACCAGAGAAAACTGTTGCGGCTACAGATAAAGACTTCGAAGAAGTAGTAGTATACAAAACTAAACTAATCACTGTTGATCCCAAAGCTCCAGGTTATAAAGAACCTAAGAAAGATGAGCCAATTAATCCAAATGATCCAAATGGACCAAAATGGACTGACGAATTACTTGCGAAATTGAAAAATACTGAAGAAGTAACACGTACAATTTCGTACACTTACTCAACAGAAGCAAGTGAATTGAACCAAGCTGAAAAAGATGGCAATAAAGCTGGAACGAATGTAGCTGATCCATTCACTACAAAAGTGAACTATACTCGTGTAGCTCAAGTGAACCCAGTAACAGGAGAAATCACATACGGAGAATGGGAAGCTAAAGATAATGACACTACATTAGAAGGAAAAGCAGAACTTCCTAAAGTAGCAGGTTATGTAGCGACAGGCGATGTAGATTCATCTAAGAAAGATGTAACATCAGTTAAAGCAGAAGATAAAGATATTACGGAAAAAGTAGTGTATAAAGCACTAGGTAAATATGTACCAGTTGTACCAGAAGGATTCACTCCTCCTACAATTCAAAATCCACAATATCCAAACTCAGATGATCCATCTAAACCAGGTGATCCAACAACTACAACAACGATTCCATATGTTCCAGGAACAACACCAGTAGGACCAGATGGACAACCGTTGACACCGAAAAACCCTGCTAATAAAGAAGAAGGATACTTACCACCAGCTCCAACAACACCAACAGGGGATACAACAATCGTTTATACGAAAGATGGTTCTCAAGTAGCTGTAACGAAATTTGTAGATACAACTGGTAAAGGATTAGAACCATCAGTAGTCGATACAGGAGATACAGGTAAAGCCTTTACGAAAGATGCGGATGTTACTGCGGCAATCAATAAGATCTTAGCTCGTGGATATGAAAAAGTAGCTAATGTAAATGCAGGTGAAAAAGATTATCCATCAACAGATGCTGAAAAAGTATTTGACGCTGATGCATCAACAAACCAAGAGTATACAGTAACATTCAAACCGATTGTTAAAGATATTCCAACTGATCCAACAACTCCAGGTTATGTGAAACCAGAACCAGGTCAACCAGTAGATCCAACAAAACCAGATGGACCAAAATGGCCAGAATCTGTTAAAGACTTGAAGACAACTGAATCTGTAACACGTACAATCAAGTATGTATATGAAAATGCAACTCCAGTAGAAGATGGCAAACTTGGAACAGATGTTGTAGCTAAGAAAGTTCAAACGCTTGAATTTACTAGAACAGCTAAAGTTAACCTTGTGACAGGAGAAGTTGAATATGGAGCATGGACACCTAAGACAACTGATGGATTTGAAGCTGTAATAACTCCTACAATTGACGGATACACTTCAGCATTAGTAAGTAATCCAACAGTAAGTGACGTACCAGCGAAAACTGTGACGGCAGATGCTGCTGATTATGAAGAAGTTGTAGTTTACAAAACAAAACAAATTACAATTGATCCAAAAGATCCAAACTTCGATCCTGAAAAACCAGTAGATCCAAAAAATCCAAATGGACCAAAATATAAAGATCTTAAACTGGCAGAAGAAGTAAAACGTACAATTACGTATACTTATGCAGATGATGTAGCAGATACTTCTAAACGTGGAACTGATGCAGAACCTAAACATGAAACTACAGTAAGCTTCACACGTACAGCATCAGTAAATGGAGTTACAGGTGAAATTACTTATAGTGAATGGACTGCTAAAGATAACGATACAACTCTTGAAGGTAAAGCTGTAGTACCAGTTAAAACTGGATACGTAGCTACAGGAGATGTTGAGTCATCTAAGCAAGATGTAACGGGTGTTAATGCAACGGATAAAGATATTATTGAAAAAGTTATCTATAAAGATTTAGGTAAATTTGTACCAGTTGTTCCAGAAGGATTCACTCCTCCGACAATTGAAAATCCACAATATCCAAACAATCCAGATGACCCTACAAAACCAGGAACACCAACAACAACGATTCCATATGTTCCAGGAACAACACCAGTAGGACCAGATGGACAACCATTAACTCAAAAAGATCCTAACGATCCAACGAAAGGTTATAACCCACCAACACCAACAAATCCAACTGAGGATACAACAATTGTTTATACGAAAGATGGTTCTCAAGTAGCGGTTGTTCATTTCATTGAAGTAAACAGTGAAACGGATAAGACTGAAAAAGGTGGAGTGGCTCAATCAATCGTTGATACTGGAGATACAGGAAAAGCATTTACGAAAGGTACAGAAGTAACAGCTACAATCGAAGCTCTGAAAGCTAAAGGATATACAGTTGTTGAAAACAACTACCCAGAAAATGGTAAGTTTGATGCAGACTCTAAGACTAACCAAGAATACAAAGTCCTTGTAGCGATTAAACCAGTAACTGTAAATCCAAATGATCCAGCACCAACTCCAGATAAACCAATTGATCCAAATAATCCAACAGGACCAAAATGGACTCCAGAGTTAATCAAAGAGTTAGAAGATGGACGTAAAGAAGAAGTTAAACGTACAATCAACTATGTATATGCAGACGGTAAGAAGGCTGCTGATTCAGTAGAAGAAACGAAAGAGTTCAAACGTTCAGCAACAATTAACCCAGTAACTGGTAAGATTACATTCGGAGACTGGTCACCAGCTCAAACATTTGAAGAAGTAACTTCACCAGAAATTAAGAATTACACTCCAAATAAAGTGACTGTACCAGCATCAGAAGTAACAGCAACTGCTGAAGACATTAATGAAACAGTAGTTTATACTACAAAACCAGTAACATTAGATCCTTCTAAACCAGCAGATCCAAATACTCCAGCTGTTACTCCAAAACCTGAAGACAAAGTACCAAACGATCCAAAAGGTCGTACGTACAAAGAATTAGGATTAATCGAAGAAGTAACGCACACAGTTCACTACAAACTAGCTGACGGATCAGATGCAGGTATCCCTGATAATGTCCAAACATTAACATTCACTCGTACAGCTGACTTAGATCCAGTAACTGGAGCAATCTCTAACTTTAGTGATTGGAAAGCTAAAGGTGACGATACAACAATCGATTCTATAACAACTCCAGATAAACCTGGATATGTAGCTTCAGCCGCTAAATCTACAGCTCGTGAAAATGTTAAAGCTACAGATAAAGATAGTGAAGAAACAATTATCTACCGTAAACTTGGTTCATATGTACCAGTAATTCCTGAAGGAGTAACACCTCCAGCGAACACTGACTTAACTCCAAAACCATATCCAAATGATCCAAACGATCCTACAAAACCAGGGACACCTGCTGAAACTCCAGTAGTACCATACATCCCTGGAACAACACCTGTAGGACCAAACGGTAAACCATTAACTCCGAAAGATCCTAACGATCCAACGAAAGGATATGAAGTACCAAAAGTACCGGAAGATCCAACTCAAAACACTACAATCACGTATGTTAAGGATGGTTCTCAAGTAGCTCTAGTTCACTTCATTAAAGCTGATGGAACTGCAGTTCACGTATCAGTTGCGGAAGCAGGAGACACAGGTAAAGCAATCAAGACAACAAATGTTGATAACGTTAAAGCTGAGTTAGAAGCTAAAGGTTATGAAGTTGTTGAACCAACTGATCCAGCTTATACAGCAGAACGTGTAGCATTCTACGCTGAGGAAAACCGTACATTCGATGACAAAGACGATAAAGGTGATAAAGGAATTAGCCAAGTTTACTACGTAATCGTTAAAGAAGGAATTACTCCAATCGATCCAGATAAACCGCTAGATCCAAATAATCCTAATGTTACTCCAAAACCAGGAGACAAAGTACCGGGAGATCCAAAACAACGTACTTACGAACAACTTGGATTACTAGATGAAGTAAATCGTACAATCAACTACAGATACGCAAATACTGATAAAGTAGACGCTGATAAACGTGGTCAAGAGGCTCGTCCAACTGTAGAACAAAAACTTCGTTACTCTCGTAAAGGTGATCTAAACAAAGTAACAGGTGAAATCACATATACTTCTGACTGGACAGAACCACAAACATTAGCTGAGGTAACATCTCCAGTAATCGAAGGATATGTTGCAGATATTAAAGCAGCTGAAAAAGTAGAAAATGTTGCTCACGATGCAGCTGATTCAGTAGTGAATGTCGTTTACACACCACTAGGTAAATATGTACCAAAAGTACCAGAAGGATTCGAAGTTCCAAATATTGATAAACCTCAATATCCAAACGATCCAACAGATCCAACGAAACCAGGAACACCAACAACACCGATTCCTTATGTTCCAGGAACAACTCCAAAAGATCCAAATGGAAATCCACTGAAACCAGTAGATCCAAACGATCCAAGTAAAGGTTATGTTCCACCAACACCTGAAAACCCAACAGAAGATACTGAAATCACTTATGAGAAAGATACTCAAAAAGCGAAAGTAACTTATGTGGTAGAAGGAACAGGAACAGTACTTCATACAGATAACCTAGAAGGTAAATCTGGAGAGCCAATCAAGTACTCAACAGCAGATAAACTTGCAGACTTGAAGAAACTTGGATATGACTTAGTAACTGACGGATTCACAACAGCTACAGATAAGAACTACGATAAAGATACAAAAGCAGATCAAGTCTTCGAAGTAACGGTTAAACCACACGTTGAGCCACTTAAACCAGTTGATCCAGAAAATCCAAATGATCCAAACAAACCAAAACCGGGTGATCCAATCGATCCAAACAACCCTAATGGACCAAAATGGACAGAAGATCTAATTAAGAAGATTGACACAACTCGTCACGTGAACCGTACAATCACATACGTTAACGAAAAAGGTGAGGAAGTGGCTAAGAAAGTAACAGATAAAGTTACATTCACTCGTGAAGCTAAGATTAACTCTGTAACAGGTGAAATCACATACGGTAACTGGACAGCTAAAGATGGAGATACAACATTCGATAAAGTTGAATCACCAGTCGTTAAAGGCTACATCCTGAAAGATGCCAAACAAAAAGAAGTAGCAGCTACAACAGGATTAACTGCAGACTCTAAAGATGAAAATATCGAAGTTGTCTACACTAAACTTGGTTCATGGATTCCAAAAGTACCAGAAGGTTCTACACCAGTTCCTCCGGTTACGTATCCAAACGATCCAAAAGATCCAACTAAACCTGGAACTGATAAACCTAAAGTGCCTTATATCCCAGGAACTACACCGGTGGTGCCAAAAGATCCAACTAAACCAATTAGTCCGGATAACCCACTAGTTCCATTAACACCAGTAGATCCAAACGATCCAACTAAAGGATATGAAGTACCACCAGTACCAACAGATCCAGGAACTGATACGCGAATCACTTACGTAACTGATAAACAAAAAGCTATCACTAACTTCGTAGATGAAAAAGGTAAAGTAGTATCAACTCCAGTAATTGATGAAGGTGATTCAGGAGCTAACTTCACTAAGTCTAAAGTTGATGAAGTAACTAAGACTATTGAAAAACTTGAAAAAGCTGGATATAGAGTAGTTAACAATAACTTCCCATCTAAAGATACAGACAGAGTATTTGATAAAGATAAATCGGTAGATCAGAAATTTACTGTAACAGTAGCTGAAAGAATCATTCCAGTTACACCAGGTAAACCAGTTGATCCAAACGATCCAAACTTACCGAAGAATCCAGATGGAACACCGATTACTCCATCAAAACCTGAACCAGGCAAGCCAGTATTCCCTAACGATCCAAACAGCCCAGTATGGCCAGATTCAGTGAAAGATATGGTAACTGAAAAAGCTGCTACACGTACAATTAAGTATGTAGATCGTGATGGAAAAGAAGTTTCTGAAACTCGTACAGAAACTATCAAGTTCACTCGTGAGGCGAAAGTGAACTTAGTAACTGGTGTAATCACTTATGGTAAATGGACAACAGATCGTAACGATGATATCTTCAATGGATACCCAGTACCAGTTGTGAAAGGATACATCGCTAAAGCTGGTGATCTAGAATCATCAACTAAAGATGTACAAGTAACTCCTGATACAATCAAGGATATCAATGAAACAGTGATTTACGATAAGTTGGGTTCATGGATTCCAAATATTCCAGGAACACCAACAAATCCAATCACATATCCAAATGATCCGAAAGATCCAACTAAACCAGGAACAGATAAACCAAAAGTACCTTACGTACCAGGATTTATCCCTGTAGATCCAAATGGAAATCCATTGAAACCAGTTGATCCAAACGATCCAACGAAAGGATATGAAGTACCAGATGTACCGGCAGATCCAACTCAAGATACGCCAATTAAGTACATTCCTGTTCATACACCAAATAATGGTGGTGGCAACAATGGTGGCGGAGGTGGTAATATACCAACTCCACAACCTCAACCAAATCCGGCTCCAGCGCCTCAACCAGAACCTAGTCCTGCACCAAATCCTGTTCCAGTGACACCTGAGACTCCTGAACAACCAGTAGTTCCAGTGACACCAGAACAAACAGCAGAGCCTGCTACACCACAGTATATGGATGGTCAACGTGAACTTCCAAATACAGGTACAGAAGCACACTCTAGCTTAGCAGCACTTGGACTTTTAGGAGCCTTGAGTGGATTCGGATTGATTGCTCGTAAGAAAAGAAAAGACGAAGAATAATTCAGACCTTCTTTCAAACAGTGATTGATTCAGCCTAAGAAAGAACTTGAGATTTAACATCTCAGGTTCTTTTCTTTTTTGAAAATGGTATAATATAGTGAGAAGGATAGAGGAGAAGTGTAAATTGATCGCACAACTAGATACAAAAACAGTCTATAGTTTTATGGAGAGCGTCATTTCGATCGACAAGTACGTGAGAGCAGCTAAAGAATTCGGCTACACTCATTTGGCTATGATGGATATTGATAATCTTTATGGTGCTTTTGACTTTCTAGAGGTTACAAAAAAATACGGCATTCATCCTTTACTAGGGCTTGAAATGACTGTGTTTGTAGATAATCAGGAAGTGAATCTGCGCTTTTTAGCTCTATCTAGTGTGGGCTATCAGCAATTGATGAAGCTTTCAACAACCAAGATGCAGGGGGAGAAAAATTGGTCAGTTTTATCTAAGTATCTGGAGGATATTGCGGTAATTGTGCCTTATTTTGATGGACTGGAGTCGCTAAATCTAGGCTGCGATTACTATATTGGCGTTTATCCAGAAACACTGGCAAGCGAATTTCATCATCCTATTTTGCCACTGTATCGGGTCAATGCTTTTGAAAGCAGAGATAGAGAAGTTCTGCAAGTATTAACTGCGATTAAAGAAAATCTACCACTCAGAGAAGTTCCCTTGCGTTCAAGACAAGATGTCTTTATATCAGCAAGTTCTTTAGAAAAACTATTCCAAGAACGCTTTCCTCAAGCCTTGGACAATTTAGAAAAACTTATTTCAGGTATTTCGTATGACTTGGATACTAGTCTGAAACTGCCTCGTTTTAACCCAGCGAGACCAGCCGTAGAAGAGTTGAGAGAGCGTGCTGAATTGGGGCTTGCTCAGAAGGGATTGTCTAGTAAAGAATATCAAGACCGTCTAGACCAAGAATTAGCTGTTATTCATGATATGGGCTTTGATGATTATTTCTTGGTTGTTTGGGATTTGTTGCGTTTCGGACGTTCGAATGGCTATTATATGGGAATGGGACGGGGTTCTGCAGTAGGCAGCTTGGTTTCTTATGCCTTAGATATCACAGGGATTGACCCAGTAGAGAAAAATCTGATTTTTGAACGCTTTCTCAATCGTGAACGCTATACTATGCCTGATATTGATATCGATATTCCTGATATTTATCGTCCAGATTTTATCAGGTATGTTGGCAATAAATATGGCAGTAAACATGCTGCTCAAATCGTTACCTTTTCTACTTTTGGTGCTAAGCAAGCTTTACGTGATGTCCTGAAACGCTTTGGTGTGCCAGAGTATGAATTATCTGCAATTACTAAGAAAATCAGTTTTCGGGACAATCTTAAGTCGGCCTATGAGGGCAATCTCCAGTTTCGTCAGCAAATCAATAGTAAGTTAGAATACCAAAAAGCCTTTGACATTGCTTGTAAGATTGAGGGCTATCCAAGACAAACCTCAGTCCATGCGGCTGGTGTTGTGATTAGCGACCAGGATTTGACTGACTACATCCCTCTAAAGCATGGTGACGAAATTCCACTGACTCAGTATGATGCTCATGGAGTTGAATCTAACGGGCTATTGAAAATGGACTTTCTGGGATTGCGAAATTTGACCTTTGTCCAGAAGATGCAAGAATTGCTTGCTGAATCAGAAGGTATTCACTTGAAAATTGAAGAAATCGATTTAGAAGACAACGACACCCTAGCTTTGTTTGCGTCTGGTAATACAAAAGGTATCTTTCAATTTGAGCAACCTGGTGCTATTCGCCTGCTCAAGCGTGTTCAGCCTGTCTGTTTTGAAGATGTCGTAGCAACTACTTCCCTAAATCGACCAGGTGCTAGTGACTATATCAATAATTTTGTGGCAAGAAAACATGGGCAGGAAGAAGTGACTGTTCTAGATCCAGCTCTGGAGGATATTTTGGCTCCAACTTATGGCATTATGCTCTATCAGGAGCAGGTTATGCAGGTTGCTCAGCGATTTGCTGGATTTAGTCTTGGGAAGGCCGATATTTTGCGTCGAGCTATGGGTAAAAAGGATGCCTCTGCCATGCATGAGATGAGGGCTTCCTTTATTCAAGGCTCCATAGAAGCTGGTCATACTGTGGAAAAAGCAGAGCAGGTTTTTGATGTTATGGAGAAGTTTGCAGGTTATGGTTTTAACCGATCTCACGCCTATGCCTACTCAGCCTTGGCCTTCCAGTTGGCCTATTTCAAAACGCATTATCCAGCCATCTTTTATCAGATTATGTTGAATTCTGCCAACAGTGATTATGTAACAGATGCCTTAGAAGCAGGTTTTGAAGTAGCCCCATTGTCCATTAATACTATTCCCTATCACGATAAAATTGCGAACAAGTCTATCTATCTAGGTTTGAAATCGATTAAGGGGCTCAGCAAGGATTTGGCTATTTGGATTATTGAACATAGACCTTATTCTAATATTGAAGATTTTTTAGCTAAACTACCTGAGAATTATTTGAAACTTCCCTTGCTGGAACCTTTGGTAAAAGTTGGTCTTTTCGATTCATTTGAAAAAAATCGTAAAAAAGTATTCAATAATTTAGTTAATCTATTTGAATTTGTGAAAGTATTAGGAAGCTTATTTGGAGAGACTATCTATAGTTGGCAAGATTCGGAGGACTGGACGGAGCAAGAAAAATTCTACATGGAACAAGAGCTCCTAGGAGTAGGCGTCAGCAAACATCCTCTACAAGCTATTGCAAGTAAGGCTATTTATCCGATTACTCCTATTAGTAATTTGTCAGAAAATAGCTATGCTATTATCTTGGTTGAAGTTCAGAAGATAAAAGTAATTCGTACCAAAAAAGGTGAAAATATGGCTTTCTTACAGGTGGATGACAGTAAGAAAAAATTGGATGTTACCCTCTTTTCAGATTTATATCGACAGGTTGCTCAGGAAGTAAGAGAAGGAGCCTTCTACTATATTAAAGGGAAAGTCCAGTCACGTGACGGTCGTCTGCAAATGATTGCACATGAAATAAGAGAAGCAGTTGCTGAGCGCTTTTGGATTCAGGTGAAAAATCATGATTCGGATCAAGAAATGTCACGTATTTTAGACCAGTATAAAGGCCCAATCCCAGTCATTATCAGGTATGAAGAGGAACAGAGAACAATTGTTTCTCCCCATCATTTTGTAGCTAAATCTGATGAATTAGAAGCGAAATTGAATGGAATAGTTATGAAAACGATTTATCGCTAAAATTACGGAAAATAGAAGAATTTTCAACGTAAATGTGGTATAATCAGTAAGAATGTTAAAAGAAAAAGGAGCATAACCAATATGAAACGTATTGCTGTTTTGACTAGTGGTGGAGACGCCCCTGGTATGAACGCTGCCATCCGCGCAGTTGTTCGTCAAGCAATTTCAGAAGGAATGGAAGTGTTTGGTATCTATGATGGATATGCTGGTATGGTTGCCGGTGAAATTCATCCCCTAGATGCAGCTTCAGTAGGAGACATCATTTCTCGTGGTGGTACTTTCCTTCACTCAGCTCGCTACCCAGAGTTCGCTCAACTTGAAGGGCAACTTAAAGGGATTGAGCAATTGAAAAAACACGGGATTGAAGGTGTAGTTGTTATCGGTGGTGACGGATCTTACCACGGTGCTATGCGTTTGACTGAACATGGCTTCCCAGCTATCGGTCTTCCAGGTACAATCGATAACGATATCGTTGGTACTGACTTCACAATCGGTTTTGACACAGCAGTTACGACTGCTATGGACGCTATCGATAAGATTCGTGATACATCATCAAGTCACCGTCGAACATTTGTTATCGAAGTTATGGGACGTAACGCTGGTGATATCGCTCTTTGGGCTGGTATTGCAACTGGTGCTGATGAAATCATCATTCCTGAAGAAGGATTCAAGATTGAAGATATCGTTGAAAGCATTAAATGCGGTTATGAGTGTGGTAAAAAACACAATATCATCGTCTTGGCAGAAGGTGTTATGTCAGCAGCTGAATTTGGTCAAAAACTAAAAGAAGCTGGGGATACAAGCGACCTTCGTGTGACAGAACTTGGACATATTCAACGTGGTGGTTCTCCAACTGCGCGTGATCGTGTTTTGGCATCACGTATGGGTGCACATGCTGTTAAACTTCTTAAAGAAGGTATCGGTGGTGTTGCGGTTGGTATCCGTAACGAGAAAATGGTTGAAAACCCAATTCTTGGAACTGCGGAAGAAGGAGCTTTGTTTAGCCTTACTGCAGATGGTAAGATTGTGGTTAACAACCCACACAAGGCTGACCTTGAGCTATCTAGCTTGAATAAGAGCTTGTCATAATTTATAATTTAGTTAATAAGACCAAAAAGGTCATATATATAAAGGAGTCACAAAAATCATGAATAAACGTGTAAAAATCGTTGCAACTTTGGGACCTGCGGTAGAAATCCGTGGTGGTAAAAAATTTGGTGATGACGGTTACTGGGGTGAAAAACTTGATGTTGAAGCTTCAGCTAAAAACATTGCCAAATTGATTGAAGCTGGTGCTAACACATTTCGTTTCAACTTCTCACACGGTGACCACCAAGAACAAGGTGAGCGTATGGCAACTGTTAAACTTGCAGAAAAACTTGCAGGTAAAAAAGTTGGTTTCCTTCTTGATACAAAAGGACCAGAAATCCGTACAGAATTGTTCGAAGGTGAAGCTAAAGAGTATTCATACAAAACTGGTGAGAAAATCCGTGTTGCGACTAAACAAGGAATCAAATCAACTCGTGATGTGATTGCATTGAACGTTGCTGGTGCTCTTGATATCTATGATGATGTTGAAGTTGGTCGTCAAGTTTTGGTTGACGATGGTAAACTTGGTCTTCGTGTGGTTGCTAAAGATGATGCAACTCGTGAATTTGAAGTTGAAGTTGAAAACGATGGCGTAATTGCTAAACAAAAAGGTGTTAACATCCCTAACACTAAAATTCCTTTCCCAGCTCTTGCTGATCGTGATAACGATGATATCCGCTTCGGTCTTGAACAAGGTATCAACTTCATCGCGATTTCATTCGTACGTACTGCTAAAGACGTGAACGAAGTTCGTGCAATCTGTGAAGAAACTGGAAATGGACATGTTCAATTGTTCGCTAAAATCGAAAACCAACAAGGTATTGATAACTTGGATGAAATCATCGAAGCTGCTGATGGTATCATGATTGCTCGTGGTGACATGGGTATCGAAGTACCATTCGAAATGGTTCCAGTTTACCAAAAAATGATCATCACTAAAGTGAACGCTGCTGGTAAAGTTGTTATCACTGCAACAAACATGCTTGAAACAATGACTGAAAAACCACGTGCAACTCGTTCAGAAGTATCAGACGTATTTAACGCTGTTATCGACGGAACTGACGCTACAATGCTTTCAGGTGAGTCTGCAAATGGTAAATACCCACTTGAGTCAGTAACTACAATGGCTACAATCGACAAGAACGCTCAAACTCTTCTTAACGAATATGGACGTTTGAACTCAGATTCATTCGAACGTAACTCTAAGACAGAAGTAATGGCTTCAGCTGTTAAAGATGCTACTAACTCAATGGATATCAAATTGGTTGTAACTCTTACTAAGACAGGTCACACTGCACGTTTGATCTCTAAATACCGTCCAAATGCTGACATCTTGGCATTGACATTCGACGAATTGACAGAACGTGGATTGATGTTGAACTGGGGTGTTATCCCAATGTTGACAGATGCTCCATCATCAACTGACGATATGTTCGAAATCGCTGAACGTAAAGCAGTTGAAGCAGGACTTGTACAATCTGGTGACGATATCGTTATCGTAGCTGGTGTACCAGTTGGAGAAGCTGTTCGTACAAACACAATGCGTATCCGTACAGTACGTTAATCTAACATTAAAAAGCCTATCATATCAAGCTTTCTAGCCTGTATGATGGGCTCTTTTTTGTCTATGGAGCACAAATGGGGCAAAACTTTTTACTTTCGATTTAATGCGACGGTATCAAGTTCGTCAAATACTGCTTGCTACAGACTTTTTGTAACGTGAGGATAGATCTAATTGGTAGTTTTCGGATTTATGCCCAAACTGTGACACGATAGCTTTTAAAGTTATGTTGTTTTTTACGTATACTTCATAAAATGTTTAGTTCAAATACAGATAAAAAATAACTCCCTGATGACTCAAGGAGTTATTACTATCTAAATTAGTTTTTAGAAGCAGCTTGGAATTCTGGGTTTTTCCATGCTTCGTCAATAATAGCTTGTAATTCATTTGCAGATGCTTGCATTTTTTGAGTTTCTGCGTCGTTCAATGGGATATTTACTGGACGAACAATACCATGTGCACCAACAACAGCTGGTTGACCGATAAAGACGTTTTTAACTCCGTATTGACCTTCTTGGAATACTGAAAGTGGAAGTACTGCGTTTTCATCGTCAAGGATTGCTTTAGTAATACGAGCAAGGGCTACTGCGATACCGTAGTATGTTGCACCTTTTTTGTTGATGATTGTGTAGGCTGCATCACGAACACCTTCGAACAATTCAATCAATTCAGCTTCTTGAACATTTTGAGTATCCTTAAGGAATTCTTCAAGGTTTACACCAGCGATGTTAGCGTGTGACCAAACAGCGAACTCAGAGTCACCGTGTTCACCCATAATGTAGGCGTGCACTGAACGAGCATCAACATCCAATTTTTCAGCAAGTGCTTGACGGAAACGAGCTGAGTCAAGTGAAGTACCTGAACCGATAACGCGTTCTTTAGGGAAACCAGAGAATTTCCAAGTTGAGTAAGTCAAGACGTCAACTGGGTTAGCAGCAACAAGGAAGATACCTTTGAAACCTGATTCAACAACTTGAGTTACGATTGATTTGTTGATAGCAAGGTTTTTACCTACAAGATCAAGACGAGTTTCACCTGGTTTTTGAGGAGCACCTGCAGTGATTACAACAAGGTCAGCGTCTGCACAGTCAGAGTATTGAGCTGCATAGATTTTTTTAGGTGAAGTGAAGGCAAGGGCGTGGCTAAGGTCAAGCGCATCACCAACAGCTTTTTCATGCAATTGAGGAATTTCGATAATTCCAAGCTCTTGTGCAATTCCTTGGTTAACAAGTGCAAAAGCGTAAGATGAACCTACAGCACCATCACCAACAAGGATAACTTTTTTGTGTTGTTTAGTTGAAGTCATTGTTCTAAACATCTCCTTAATTTTATTCAGGGATTTCCCCAGTTATTTTAATTCTATCACTTTTAAAAAGCTTTGTCACGGATATGCCTTTCAGTTCTTGATGTAAACGTTTTAGTAGTTTTAGATACCTGAAATATAGTCGACATTATGGTATAATATTGTTAATTACTAATAGTGAAATGAGGCATTTATTAATGCAGGATAGAAATTTAGTGAATGTCAATCTGACAAAGGAGATGAAGACGAGCTTTATCGACTACGCTATGAGTGTTATCGTAGCACGGGCTCTTCCTGATGTTCGAGATGGCTTGAAACCTGTTCACCGTCGGATTCTCTACGGAATGAATGAATTAGGTGTTACTCCAGATAAACCCCATAAAAAATCTGCTCGTATTACAGGGGATGTTATGGGTAAATACCACCCACACGGGGATTCCTCTATCTATGAAGCCATGGTCCGTATGGCTCAATGGTGGAGCTACCGTTACATGCTTGTCGATGGGCATGGAAACTTTGGTTCTATGGATGGAGACGGTGCAGCTGCCCAGCGTTATACTGAGGCACGTATGAGCAAGATTGCGCTGGAAATGCTTCGTGATATCAACAAAAATACGGTTGATTTCGTTGATAACTATGATGCCAATGAACGTGAACCCTTGGTCTTGCCAGCGCGTTTTCCAAACCTTTTGGTTAATGGAGCAACTGGTATTGCGGTTGGGATGGCAACCAATATTCCACCTCATAACCTTGGTGAAACCATTGATGCAGTGAAGTTGGTCATGGACAATCCTGAAGTGACTACTAAGGACTTGATGGAAGTCTTGCCTGGTCCAGATTTTCCAACTGGTGCTCTTGTTATGGGGAAATCAGGTATTCATAAGGCTTATGAAACAGGTAAAGGTTCTATTGTCCTTCGTTCTCGTACTGAAATTGAGGAAACTAAGACTGGCCGTGAGCGTATTGTTGTAACAGAATTTCCTTATATGGTCAATAAAACAAAGGTGCATGAGCATATTGTTCGTTTGGTTCAGGAAAAACGCATTGAGGGCATCACAGCAGTACGTGATGAGTCAAACCGTGAAGGTGTTCGATTTGTTATTGAAGTCAAGCGCGATGCCTCAGCCAATGTTATCCTCAACAACCTCTTCAAGATGACCCAGATGCAAACCAACTTTGGTTTTAATATGCTTGCAATCCAAAATGGGGTACCAAAGATTTTGTCCCTTCGTCAGATTTTGGATGCTTATATTGAGCACCAAAAAGAAGTGGTTGTTCGTCGGACACGTTTTGATAAGGAAAAAGCAGAAGCGCGTGCTCATATCTTAGAAGGTCTCTTGATTGCGCTAGACCATATCGACGAAGTGATTCGTATCATCCGTGCTAGTGAAACGGATGCGGAAGCACAAGCTGAGTTGATGAGCAAGTTTAAGCTTTCTGAACGTCAAAGTCAAGCCATTCTTGATATGCGTCTTCGCCGTTTGACAGGTTTGGAACGTGATAAGATTCAGTCAGAGTATGATGACTTATTGGCTCTGATTGCAGATTTAGCAGATATTCTTGCTAAGCCAGAACGTGTTTCTCAAATTATCAAGGATGAATTAGATGAAGTCAAGCGTAAGTTTGGTGATCAACGTCGTACGGAATTGATGGTCGGTGAAGTCTTGAGTCTTGAAGATGAGGATCTAATTGAAGAAGCTGATGTCTTGATCACTCTTTCTAACAAAGGATACATCAAACGTCTGGACCAAGCTGAGTTTACTGCTCAAAAACGTGGGGGGCGTGGTGTTCAAGGAACAGGTGTTAAGGATGACGATTTTGTTCGTGAGTTAGTGTCAACTAGTACCCATGATCACCTACTCTTCTTTACAAATAAAGGACGTGTCTATCGCCTTAAAGGATATGAAATTCCTGAATATGGCCGTACTGCTAAGGGATTGCCAATTGTCAATCTTTTGAAATTGGATGAAGGTGAAAGTATTCAGACCATCATCAATGTTGAGTCTGAACGTAGTGATGATGCTTACCTCTTCTTCACAACCCGTCATGGTATTGTGAAGAGAACCAGCGTTAAGGAATTTGCTAATATCCGTCAGAATGGACTTAAAGCACTTAACCTCAAGGATGAAGATGAGTTGATTAATGTCTTACTGACAGAAGAGGATACGGACATTATCATTGGTACCAAGTTTGGTTATTCAATTCGCTTTAATCAATCAGCCGTTCGTGGTATGAGTCGTATCGCCACTGGTGTGAAAGGTGTTAACCTTCGTGACGGAGACACAGTTGTTGGTGCTAGTGTGATTACAGACCAGGACGAGGTTCTTATCATCACAGAAAAGGGCTATGGTAAGCGCACAGTTGCGACCGAATATCCAACTAAAGGTCGTGGTGGTAAAGGGATGCAAACCGCTAAGATTACAGAAAAGAACGGTTCTCTTGCTGGTCTTATGACCGTTAAAGGCGATGAAGATTTGATGATTATCACTGATACTGGTGTCATGATTAGAACCAACGTTGCCAATATTTCACAAACAGGTCGTTCAACTATGGGAGTTAAAGTGATGCGCCTGGACCAAGATGCTAAAATTGTAACCTTTACTACGGTTGCAGCTGAAGAAAAAGAAGAAGTTGGGACAGAAAACGAAACAGAAGGTGAAGCATAATGTCTCATAAAAAGAATAAAAAGAAAACAAACCGTAAAAATTTACTAATCAATATCTTGGCAGGATTCTTAATCATCTTGTCAATAGCTTTGATTTTCAATTCAAAAATTCGTGATATGTTCATGGTTTGGAATACCAATAAATACCAAGTCAGCCAGGTATCAAAAGAAAAATTGGAAGAAAATCAAGATACAGAAGGGAATTTTGACTTTGATTCCGTAAAAGCCATCTCGTCAGAAGCTGTCTTGTCCTCACAATGGGATTCGCAAAAATTGCCAGTTATCGGTGGAATTGCTGTCCCTGAGGTAGAAATTAACTTGCCTATTTTTAAAGGGCTTGATAATGTCAATCTCTTCTATGGAGCCGGTACAATGAAGCGTGATCAAGTGATGGGGAAAGGAAACTATACCCTTGCGAGCCATCACATCTTCACGGCGGAAAACGCCAGCCAAATGCTCTTTTCTCCATTATCACGCGCTAAAAATGGGATGAAAATTTATCTTACTGATAAGGATAAAGTTTATACCTATGAAATCCGTGAAGTGAAGCATGTGACTCCAGATCGCGTTGATGAGATTGATGACCGTACCGGAGTTGATGAAATCACACTTGTAACCTGTGTTGACTATGATGCGACAGAACGTATTATCGTAAAAGGTGACCTGAAAGATACAAAAGACTATTCACAAACCCCTGAAGAAATTCTAACAGCTTTCAATCAACCATATAAACAACGTTATTAAAGATAAATCAGTAAAATCTTAGGTTTTACTGATTTTTTATAGATTGAATTTCAAAATAAACTGTTATGAAATACAGAAAACGCTTCCTAATATTGAAAGTTTGTGATATAATTATCAGGTAAAAAATTTTTAGGAGTTTATTATGGTTTCTTCAGAATTTATCTCAAAGATTGAATTTGCTTGCAAGAAGAAAGAAAGTCTTTATAGTCAAAGCAAATTTAAGTATGCGATTCGTTCTATGTTTGCAGGTGCATTTTTAACCTTCAGTACTGCTGCTGGTGCAGTTGGAGCTGACTTGATTAATAAAATTGCACCAGGTAGTGGACGTTTCCTCTTCCCATTTGTCTTTGCTTGGGGCTTGGCCTACATTGTTTTCTTGAATGCCGAGTTGGTAACATCAAACATGATGTTCTTGACTGCTGGTAGTTTCTTGAAAAAAATCTCTTGGAGAAAAACAGCTGAGATTTTACTTTACTGTACCTTGTTCAACCTTATCGGGGCTTTGATAGCAGGTTGGGGCTTTGCCCACTCAGCAGCCTATGCACATCTGACTCACGATAGTTTCATCTCAGGGGTTGTTGAGATGAAGTTAGGCCGTTCAAATGAATTAATCTTGCTTGAGGCGATTTTGGCAAATATTTTCGTAAATATTGCGATTCTTTCATTTGTTTTGGTCAAAGATGGTGGCGCCAAACTTTGGCTTGTGTTGTCGGCGATTTACATGTTTGTATTCTTAACAAACGAGCACATTGCTGCGAACTTTGCTTCTTTCGCGATTGTAAAATTCAGTGTTGCTGCGGATTCAATTGCCAACTTCGGTGTTGGAAATATGCTTCGCCACTGGGGGGTAACCTTCGTTGGAAACTTTATCGGAGGAGGCCTCTTGATGGGTCTTCCATATGCTTTCCTCAATAAAAATGAAGATACTTATGTAGATTAAGAAAATGAGCACGATTGATTCGTGCTTTTTTCATTTTTAAAATAAGGTAATAGCTGTTTCTTATATCAAAATATAGAAAGCTAATATTTGTAAACTATACCTTAAGGTGCTACAATATCCTTAATCAAACTATTTGGAGGTCGCCTTATGACTCGTGATTTTAAATTTGAAACTTTGCAACTGCATGCTGGTCAAGTTGTGGATCCAGCTACCAAGTCTCGTGCAGTGCCGATTTATCAAACAACATCTTTTGTTTTTGATGACACGCAGGAAGGTGCAGATTTGTTTGCCTTGAGAAAACCAGGGAACATTTATACTCGTATCACCAACCCTACAACAGCTGCCTTTGAAGAAAGAATTGCAGCTCTCGAAGGTGGTGTTGGAGCTCTTGCAACAGCATCAGGTATGGCCGCAGTGACTTATACGATTTTGGCTCTTGCCCATGCGGGTGACCATGTTGTAGCGGCCTCAACTATTTACGGCGGAACCTTCAATCTCTTGAAAGAAACACTTCCTCGTTATGGAATCACAACAACCTTTGTGGATGTGGATAATTTGGAGGAAGTGGAAGCAGCTATCAGTGACAATACCAAACTTGTCTTGATTGAAACCTTGGGGAATCCCTTGATTAACATTCCTGACTTGGAAAAATTGGCTGAGATTTCGCATAAACACAAGATTCCTCTCGTTTCAGACAACACTTTTGCCACACCATATTTGATTAACGTTTTCTCTCACGGTGTAGATATTGCTATTCACTCTGCGACTAAGTTTATTGGTGGGCATGGTACGACTATTGGAGGAGTGATTGTCGATAGTGGTCGTTTTGACTGGGCGGCTTCAGGGAAATTCCCTCAATTTGTTGAGGAAGATCCAAGCTACCACAATTTGAGCTATACTCGGGATGTGGGTGCAGCAGCCTTTATTATCGCTGTTCGTGTTCAATTGCTCCGTGATACAGGTGCAGCCTTGTCGCCATTTAATGCCTTTCTCTTGCTCCAAGGACTTGAAACCCTTTCTCTTCGTGTCGAACGTCATGTGCAAAATGCAGAGAAAATTGTTGATTTCCTTGTCAACCATCCTAAGGTAGAAAAGGTAAACTATCCAAAACTTGCAGACAGTCCTTATCATGCCTTGGCTGAGAAATACTTGCCAAAAGGTGTGGGTTCAATCTTTACTTTCCATGTCAAAGGTGGGGAAGCAGAAGCCCGCAAGGTAATTGATCATTTAGAAATCTTCTCTGACCTTGCAAACGTGGCAGATGCTAAGTCTCTTGTTGTTCATCCAGCCACAACCACTCACGGTCAATTGTCAGAAAAAGATCTAGAAGCAGCAGGTGTCACACCAAATCAAATTCGTTTGTCAATCGGTCTTGAAAATGTAGAAGATTTGATTGAAGACTTGCGCTTGGCCTTGGAAAAAATTTAAAGAAAAAGAAGATAAACAGTGGGTTTCGACTCGCTGTTTTTGATTTTCCTTCAGGCATGATATAATGGTTACAGAAGTCTAGAAAGAGGAACGATATGAACGAAATCAAATGCCCTAACTGTGGGGAAGTCTTTACAGTAAATGAAAGCCAGTATGCCGAACTTTTGTCCCAAGTGAGAACGGCAGAGTTTGATAAGGAACTGCACGATCGCATGAAGCAGGAACTGGCTTTGGCTGAGCAAAAGGCTATGAATGAGCAACAGTCTAAACTAGCTCAAAAAGACCAAGAAATCGCGCAATTGCAGAGTCAAATCCAAAATTTTGCTACAGAGAAAGAGTTGGCCAAGAAAGAGGTTGAACAGACAAGCCATGAGGCCTTATTGGCTAAGGATAAGAAAGTACAGGCCTTGGAAAACCAATTGGCTACCTTGCGTTTGGAGCATGAAAATCAACTCCAAAAGACCCTTTCTGACCTAGAAAAAGAACGAGATCAAGTCAAAAATCAGCTTCTTTTACAAGAAAAAGAAAATGAGCTTTCTCTTGCTTCTGTTAAGCAAAACTATGAAGCTCAACTCAAGGCAGCCAGTGAACAAGTCGAATTTTACAAGAATTTCAAAGCCCAACAATCTACAAAAGCTATCGGGGAAAGTTTGGAACACTATGCGGAGAGTGAGTTTAACAAGGTCCGTAGTTTTGCCTTTCCAAATGCTTACTTTGAGAAGGATAACAAGGTCTCTGCGCGTGGGTCTAAGGGGGACTTTATCTTCCGTGAATCTGATGAAAATGGAGTAGAAATCATTTCCATCATGTTTGAGATGAAAAACGAAGCAGATGGAACAGAGAAGAAGCATAAGAATGCGGACTTCTACAAGGAATTGGACAGGGACCGTCGGGAGAAGAACTGTGAGTATGCCGTTTTGGTGACCATGCTTGAGGCTGATAATGACTACTTTAACACGGGGATTGTTGACGTTAGCCACGAGTATGAAAAGATGTATGTGGTTCGCCCTCAATTCTTTATCCAGTTGATTGGGCTCTTGCGAAATGCGGCGCTTAATTCCCTAAAATACAAGCAAGAGCTGGCCTTGGTTCGTGAGCAAAATATTGATATTACGCACTTTGAAGAAGACTTGGATGCCTTTAAGCTAGCCTTTGCCAAGAACTATAACTCTGCTTCGACCAACTTTGGCAAAGCAATCGATGAAATCGACAAGGCGATCAAACGCATGGAAGAGGTTAAAAAGTTCCTAACAACATCTGAAAACCAACTCCGTCTGGCTAATAATAAGCTGGAAGATGTCTCTGTCAAGAAATTGACACGTAAAAATCCAACCATGAAAGCGAAGTTTGAAGCACTGAAGGGGGAGTAGGAGGATCCTATGCAGATACGAAAAGCAACCATGAAAGATGCTGAAGCACTACTGTCTCTATACGAAGACTTGGGCTATCCAACGACCGCTTCTAAGCTGTCTCGACGTTTAGAAATGATTCTTTCTCAACCACATTATGGCTGTCTTCTAGCTGAAAGAAACGGAGAAATTTTAGGTTTCTTAGGTTATGCGAAGCTCTTCTTTTTTGAAGCAGATGGATCTTACTATCGTATTTTAGCTTTGTCAGTTGCAAAAGAAACAAGACGACAAGGAATTGCTAGTAGGCTAATCGATGAATTGAAAAAACAAGCGGTAAAAGAAGGAGTTGAGGCACTGGCTCTAAATAGTGGATTAACCGCTGAACGAAATGCTGCACATCAGTTTTATCAGGCTGTTGGATTTGAAAAAGTGACTGCAGGCTTTGCTCTGCATTTAAAAAGTCAACATGAATAAACATGATAAAATAGTAAGGGAAACGAAGTAATGTCTTCAACAAAAGGAAAAACCTTATATTTTAATAATAAGAGCATGGACTATGTGATCTTTGGACAAGTGAAGAAGTCTTTCGTCATCATAAAGAGAGTTTTAGTATTTTTAGAAAGTTAATGAATGAACGGTATTATCAACTTAAAAAAAGAAGCGGGGATGACCTCGCATGATGCGGTTTTTAAACTGCGTAAGATTTTGGGAACCAAGAAGATTGGTCATGGTGGGACCTTGGATCCGGATGTAGTGGGGGTTTTGCCGATTGCGGTTGGTAAGGCGACACGCATGGTCGAGTTTATGCAGGATGAGGGAAAGGTCTATGAGGGGGAAATCACTCTGGGCTATTCCACGACGACAGAGGATGCTAGTGGGGAAGTGGTCGCAGAGACACCTGTTTTGTCGCCCTTGGATGAAAAGCTTGTCGATGAAGCAATCGCTAGCTTGACTGGGCCTATTACCCAGATTCCGCCTATGTACTCTGCGGTTAAGGTCAATGGTCGCAAGCTCTATGAGTATGCGCGTGCTGGTCAGGAAGTGGAGCGTCCAGAGCGTCAGGTGACCATTTATCAATTTGAACGAACAAGTCCAATTTCTTATGAGGGTCATCTTGCACGCTTTACTTTTCGTGTGAAATGCAGTAAGGGAACTTATATTCGTACCTTGTCTGTTGATTTGGGAGAAAAATTGGGTTATGCGGCCCATATGTCTCACTTAACACGTACTAGTGCAGCTGGTTTGCAACTAGAAGATGCTCTTACCTTGGAAGAAATTGCTAGAAAAGTGGAGGATGAGCAATTAGATTTTCTCCATCCTCTAGAGATTGGAACAGGTGACCTTGTCAAAGTTTTCCTAAGTCCAGAAGAGGCTACAGAAGTGCGCTTTGGTCGCTTTATTGAGCTCGGCCAAACAAATCAAGAATTGGCTGCTTTTGAAGGCGATACATTGCTAGCCATTCTAGAAAAACGGGACAATCTCTATAAGCCAAGGAAGGTTTTTAGCTAGTCTAACTGAGGTGTAGGGAGTGTTGTTTCCCCTAGACTATCCAAATCAGACTATAAATTTTGCAAAAAATGTGATAGAATAGACGACGGATAAAAAAACGGAGGATAGCATGCAAAATAGACCAATCATTATCGGAGTGACAGGTGGTTCTGGTGGTGGTAAGACCAGTGTTTCAAGAGCCATTTTATCGCATTTCCCTGATGAAAAGATTTCCATGATTGAGCATGATTCATACTATAAGGATCAGTCTCACTTGACCTTTGAAGAGCGTGTCAAAACCAACTATGACCATCCTTTTGCTTTTGATACAGATTTGATGATCGAGCAGATTAAAGAATTGTTGGCAGGGCGTCCGGTGGATATCCCGACTTATGACTATACAGAACATACACGAAGCAGCAAGACCTATCGTCAGGAGCCTCAAGATGTCTTTATCGTTGAGGGGATTTTGGTCTTGGAGGACAAGCGCCTACGTGATTTGATGGACATCAAGATTTTTGTGGATACGGATGATGATGTGCGCATTATTCGTCGTATCAAGCGTGATATGGAGGAGCGTGGCCGTAGTCTTGATAGTGTTATTGACCAGTACTTAGGTGTAGTTAAACCTATGTATCACCAGTTTATTGAGCCAACCAAACGTTATGCGGATATCGTCATTCCTGAGGGAGTCAGCAATACAGTGGCTATTGACCTGTTGACGACCAAGATTGCTAAGATTTTGGAAGAAGCTCGAAATAGTAAATAAACAGATGTGGAGGCCTTGCCTCCTTTTCTATTTTTCTCTCATAATGGTACATAAATGGAGATTTTTAGGCATATTTTTGGTATAATAATACCCATGAAAGAGCAAGAAAATGAATAGTAGGTGGAGATGGAAAAGTATTTATCGGTGACAACTTTGACCAAGTATCTGAAAATGAAATTCGATAAAGACCCTTACTTGGAACGGGTCTATTTAACTGGTCAAGTTTCCAACTTTCGTAAACGACCTACTCACCAATATTTCTCCCTAAAGGATGACCATGCAGTTATTCAAGCGACTATTTGGTCTGGGGTTTATCAGAAATTAGGTTTCGACCTAGAAGAAGGAATGAAAATCAATGTGATTGGGCGTGTGCAGGTCTATGAACCAAGTGGTAGCTACTCCATCATCATTGAAAAGGCAGAGCCTGATGGGGTTGGGGCGCTTGCGATTCAGTTTGAACAACTCAAGAAAAAATTGACAGAAGAAGGCCTGTTTCAAGAACGCTTCAAGCAACCTCTGCCCCAATTTTCTAAGAGAATTGGTGTAGTAACCAGTCGCAGTGGAGCCGTTATTCGAGATATTATCACGACCGTCAGCAGGCGATTTCCAGGTGTCGATATCCTACTTTATCCAACTAAGGTGCAAGGAGATGGAGCAGCAGAAGAAATTGCTCGAAATATTGCGCGTGCCAATCAACGTGACGATTTGGATTTGCTGATTATTGGTCGTGGTGGAGGTTCTATCGAGGATCTCTGGGCCTTTAACGAAGAGATTGTGGTACGGGCTATTTTTGAATCTCGCTTGCCAATCATTTCTAGTGTGGGACATGAGACGGATGTGACCTTGGCGGATTTTGTGGCAGATAGACGGGCTGCGACGCCAACGGCGGCAGCTGAACTGGCAACACCTGTGACCAAGTTGGATGTGTTAGCACATTTGCAAAATCAGGAAAAACGAATGGCAACGGCAGTCCGAAATGTCCTATCTAAGAAACAAGAAGCTTTGAAAAAATGCAGTCAGTCTGTTATCTTTAGACAGCCAGAGCGTTTGTATGATGGCTATTTGCAACGGCTAGACCAATTACAACTGCGATTAAAACAAAGTTTGCGAACACGGATTTCTGATAACAAACAGACAGTACAAGCAAGGACGCATCGACTGGTACAATTATCACCCGTTACCAAAATCCAACGCTATCAAGACCGTCTAGGTCAGTTGGACAAGCTTCTCCATAGCCAAATGGCGCTGGTTTATGATGCCAAGGTTGCTGAAGTGAAGCGACTTTCGGAAGCCTTGTTGATGTTGGATACCAGTCGAATCGTGGCGCGTGGTTATGCTATTGTCAAAAAAGAAGAGTCCGTTGTAGATTCGGTTGAGAGTTTGAAGAAAAAAGACCAAGTGACGCTTTTGATGCGAGATGGTCGAGTAGAATTAGAGGTTAAAGATGTCAAAACAAAAGAAATTTGAGGAAAATCTAGCAGAACTGGAAACCATTGTCCAAAGTTTGGAAAATGGTGAAATTGCTCTAGAAGATGCGATTGCCGCCTTTCAAAAGGGTATGGTCTTGTCAAAAGAGCTCCAAGCGACGCTGGACAAGGCTGAAAAGACCTTGGTCAAGGTTATGCAAGAAGACGGAACAGAAAGTGATTTTGAATGAAAAAGCAAGAAAAATTAGCTCTTGTTGAGTCAGCTTTGGAAGACTTTTATGGAGACCAGCAGTTTGCCTCTAGTTTGCGAGAGTCTGTTCTCTATTCCATTCATGCTGGTGGCAAGCGTATTCGACCTTTTCTCTTGTTAGAAGTTTTGGAAGCCTTGCAGGTCGCTATTAAACCGGCACACGCACAGGTGGCTGCGGCCTTGGAAATGATTCATACAGGGAGCTTGATTCATGATGATCTTCCTGCCATGGATGATGATGATTACCGTCGAGGGCGTTTGACCAATCATAAAAAATTTGGTGAAGCTATGGCAATTTTGGCAGGAGATGCTTTATTCCTAGATCCTTATGCCCTGATAGCGCAGGCAGATTTGCCAAGTCAAATCAAGGTGGACTTGATTGCCAATTTATCTCTTGCTTCAGGAAGTCTGGGCATGGTAGCAGGCCAGGTTTTGGACATGGAAGGTGAACACCAGCATTTGTCTTTGGAAGAACTTCAGACCATTCATGCTAATAAGACTGGAAAATTACTAGCTTATCCTTTCCAAGCGGCTGCTATTATAGCCGAATTGGCACCTGAAATGCAGGCAAAACTGAAAACTGTAGGTGAATTAATTGGGCTTGCTTTTCAAGTTCGAGATGATGTATTGGATGTTACAGCTAGTTTTGAGGAAATCGGTAAGACACCACAAAAGGACCTACAGGCTGAAAAATCAACCTATCCTGCTTTGTTGGGCTTGGAAGAGGCTATTGCCTTTTGTAACCAAACTCTGGATCAAGCTAATGCAAAATTAGAAGAAATTGCCCAGCAGGTTCCCTTTGAAACAGAATCGATTGTAAAAGTAGTAGAAAGTTTGAGAATCAATGGCTAAGGAAAGAGTGGATGTACTAGCTTATAAACAGGGCTTGTTTGAGACAAGAGAACAAGCCAAGCGAGGTGTTATGGCTGGGCTTGTTGTGGCTGTTCTTAATGGAGAACGCTTTGACAAGCCAGGAGAGAAAATCCCAGATGATACTGAGTTAAAACTCAAGGGTGAGAAACTCAAGTATGTCAGCCGCGGCGGTTTAAAACTGGAAAAGGCCTTGCAGGTCTTTGATTTGTCAGTGGATGGGGCGACCACGATTGATATTGGGGCTTCTACTGGTGGCTTTACCGATGTCATGTTGCAGAATGGTGCTGAGCTTGTCTACGCGGTGGATGTTGGTACCAATCAGTTAGCCTGGAAACTGCGCCAAGATTCTCGGGTTGTTAGCATGGAGCAGTTTAATTTCCGCTATGCTGAAAGGACTGACTTTGAGCAGGAACCAAGTTTTGCCAGTATTGATGTAAGTTTCATTTCCCTTAGTCTGATCTTACCAGCCTTGCATCGTGTGTTGGCTGATCAAGGTCAGGTTGTGGCTTTGGTTAAGCCCCAGTTTGAGGCAGGTCGTGAGCAGATTGGGAAAAATGGAATCATTCGCGATGCCAAGGTCCATCAGAATGTTCTTGAATCTGTCACAACCATGGCAGTAGAGGAAGGCTTTTCAGTCCTTGGTTTGGACTTTTCTCCCATCCAAGGTGGGCATGGAAATATTGAGTTTTTAGTGTATTTGAAAAAAGAAGAGTCAGCAAGCAATCAGGTTCTTGCTGAAATTGAAGAAGTAGTAGAGAGGGCGCATAGTCAATTTAAAAATGAATAAAAAAGAGAGACTTGAAAAAATTAGACGATTTGTGACAGATTATCAAATCGGTACACAAGAAGAAATTGTAGAACATTTGAAAGAGGCAGGGATCACTGCCACTCAGGCAACAGTATCACGGGATATCAAAGAGCTAGGCATTGTCAAAATTCCTTTGAGAGACAACACCTATGTCTACGAATTGCCAAAATCAATCGTAAAAAGTTTGCAACTGGCTGAAGACAATATTGAGTCAGCTGAATTGATGGACAAGATGATTAATCTCCAAGTTATCCCAGGAAATACAGCTTTTGTAAAAGCTCAGTTAATTGAGACTTTTGCTGACAAGATTTTTAGCTGTTTAGCTGATGATAGCTCGATTTTAGTCATTGCCAGAAGTGAAAGTCTAGCTGAGGAAATCTTTGAACAAGTAAAAAATTGGTAGGTCTATATGTTACTTGAAATTTCGATAAAAAACTTTGCCATTATTGAGGCTATTTCCCTCAATTTTGAAAAGGGGATGACTGTCTTGACTGGTGAAACGGGTGCAGGGAAGTCGATTATCATTGATGCCATGAATATGATGTTGGGGGCTCGTGCGACGACAGATGTTATTCGTCATGGTGCGCCAAAGACAGAGATTGAGGGGCTTTTCTCAGTTGAGAATAGTCGCCTTTTACAGGAAATTTTTGATGAGCAAGGTTTGGAAATGGGTGATGAGATTATCATCCGTCGGGAAATTCTGCAGAATGGTCGTAGTATCAGCCGTGTGAATGGCCAGATGGTTAATCTGTCTGTTTTGCGTGCTATTGGGCAACATCTGGTGGATATACATGGTCAGCATGACCAAGAGGAGTTAATGCGTCCTCAACTGCATATTCAGATGTTGGATGAATTTGGTGACGCAGCTTTTTGGGAATTGAAAGAAACCTATCAAACGAGTTTTGATGCCTATCGTAAAATGCGTAAGCAGGTTCTGGAAGTCAAGAAAAACCAACAGGAACACAAGGCTCGTATTGAAATGTTGGAATTTCAAATGGCAGAGATTGAGGCAGCAAACTTGCAAGCTGGTGAAGACTTATCTCTCAATCAAGAGCGAGAGAAACTTCTCAACCATAAAAACATTGCGGATACACTGACCAATGCCTACAGTATGTTGGACAATGAAGATTTTTCAAGTCTGGCTAATGTTCGTTCAGCCATGAATGACATGGAAAGTGTTGAAGAGTACGACCCTGAATACCGTGAAATTTCAAGCTCTTTGTCTGAGACATACTATGTCTTAGAAGACATTAGCAAACGTTTGGAAGCAATCATTGAGGATTTAGATTTTGATGGTAATCGCCTCATGCAGGTTGAGAATCGTTTGGATCTCCTTCATACCATTACTCGTAAGTATGGTGGGACTGTTGACGATGTCTTGCTTTATTTTGCCAAGATTACGGAAGAATACAATCTCTTGACTGGCAATAATCTTTCGTCTGAGGACATGGAAGCTGAGCTCAAGAAATTGGAAGTCAATCTTGTTGATTTGGCAGGCCAGCTTGCATCTGCTCGTCATGACTTGGCCCAGCAGCTAGAAGCAGAGATTAAACAAGAATTGCAAGACCTTTATATGGAAAAAGCCCAGTTTCAGGTTCGTTTTAGCAAGGGCAAATTCAGTCGTGAGGGAAATGAAATGGTTGAGTTTTATATTTCAACCAACCCTGGTGAAGACTTTAAACCCTTGGTCAAGGTTGCATCTGGTGGGGAATTATCTCGTCTCATGCTAGCCATTAAGTCTGCCTTTTCACGTAAAGAGGGCAAGACAAGTATTGTCTTTGATGAGGTGGATACGGGAGTTTCAGGCCGTGTAGCTCAGGCCATTGCACAGAAGATTCACAAGATTGGGCAACATGGTCAGGTTCTGGCTATTTCCCATTTGCCACAAGTAATTGCGATTGCGGATTATCAATTCTTTATTGAGAAGATTAGCAATGACCATTCAACAGTTTCGACTGTTCGTCTCTTGACGGTTGAAGAGCGAGTGGAAGAAGTTGCTAAGATGTTGGCAGGTGATGATGTGACAGAAGCAGCTCTGACGCAAGCCAGAGAATTGTTGAGAAACAGGGAGAAATAAGATGACTGATTATTATGTAATTGGAGATGTTCATGGAAAAGCAGGAATGCTGGAAGACCTTCTCAAAACCTGGGATGGTCAGACCAAATTGCTCTTTCTAGGGGATTTGATTGACCGCGGTGAAGATAGTCGCCGTGTTCTTGAAATGGTTAAGGACTTAGTGGACAATCAAGGGGCTATCTGTCTATCAGGAAACCACGAGTATATGTTTTTGACTTGGCTCGATAACCCAGAAGAAAGCTATGACCATTATCGTCGCAATGGTGGAGATACAACCATTAACTCTATCCTAGGTCGTCCCTTGGATGCACCGGTTGATGGGGTAGAAGATGCCAAGCGTGTTGCTACTGAAGAGGCAGACTTGGTCGAATTTATTCGTCAAATGCCATTTGTGGTAGAGACAGACAAGTATATCTTTGTTCACGCAGGTATTGATTTGACCTTGGATGACTGGCATGAAACCACAGATTATAAAAAAGTCTGGCTCAGAAAACCATTCCACGAAGCAGAAAATCATACTGGGAAAACCATTGTCTTTGGACATACACCGGTTTATGGTTTGCTGAAGCAAGAGCGTGGTACTGCTGAGCTTTGGACTACAGAAGATGGCAAGATTGGAATGGATGGAGGAGCTGTTTATGGTGGTGTCCTTCATGGGATTGTCTTTACAGACCAAGGAATGACAGAACACCACTTTATCGAAAATGACGGCTTTGTTGCTGAAGATTAGTACTCCTAGCAGGGTATGGTCTTGTCAAAATGTCAAAAACAATTTATAATAAATAGATACCCTGAAAGGAAGAGAATCATGAACTTAGAAGAATTGAAAAAACGACAGGAGAAGATCCGTAACTTCTCTATTATCGCCCATATTGACCACGGAAAGTCGACTCTAGCAGACCGTATTTTGGAAAAAACAGAGACAGTTTCCAGTCGTGAAATGCAAGCTCAACTTTTGGATAGCATGGATCTAGAGCGAGAACGTGGGATTACCATTAAACTCAACGCCATCGAGCTCAATTATACTGCAAAAGATGGGGAAACTTATATTTTCCACTTGATTGACACGCCAGGGCACGTAGACTTTACCTATGAAGTTTCACGTTCGCTCGCTGCCTGTGAGGGTGCTATTTTGGTGGTCGATGCCGCTCAAGGTATTGAGGCTCAAACCCTTGCCAACGTTTATCTAGCCTTGGACAATGATTTGGAAATCATGCCAGTCATTAACAAAATTGACCTGCCTGCTGCAGACCCTGAGCGCGTGCGTACAGAGATTGAAGATGTCATTGGTTTGGATGCCAGTGAAGCAGTTTTGGCTTCTGCCAAGGCTGGTATCGGTATCGAGGAAATCCTTGAGCAAATCGTAGAAAAAGTGCCAGCACCAACGGGTGATGTGACGGCGCCACTGAAGGCCTTGATTTTCGACTCTGTTTACGATGCCTACCGTGGGGTTATTCTTCAAGTGCGTGTCATGGATGGGGTGGTCAAACCTGGCGATAAGATTCAGCTTATGAGCAATGGCAAGACTTTTGATGTTACGGAAGTCGGTATCTTTACACCCAAGGCAGTTGGTCGTGATTTCCTTGCGACTGGTGACGTTGGTTATATTGCAGCTTCTATCAAGACGGTTCAGGACACTCGTGTGGGTGATACCGTTACCTTGGCAACCAATCCTGCGGCTGAGCCATTACATGGCTACAAGCAGATGAATCCTATGGTCTTTGCGGGTCTCTATCCTATCGAATCAAACAAGTACAATGACCTTCGTGAAGCCCTTGAAAAATTGCAACTGAATGATGCTAGTCTTCAGTTTGAACCAGAAACATCTCAGGCACTTGGATTTGGTTTCCGTTGTGGTTTCCTTGGACTTCTCCATATGGATGTTATCCAAGAACGTTTGGAACGTGAGTTCAACATCGACCTCATCATGACAGCGCCATCCGTTATCTATAAGGTTAATTTGACCGACGGTGAGTCTATGGATGTGTCTAACCCATCTGAGTTCCCAGACCCAACTAAGATTGCGACCATTGAGGAACCTTATGTTAAGGCGCAAATCATGGTACCACAGGAGTTCGTCGGAGCAGTGATGGAATTAGCTCAGCGCAAGCGTGGTGACTTTGTGACTATGGATTATATCGATGATAACCGTGTTAATGTCATCTATCAAATTCCACTGGCTGAAATCGTCTTTGACTTCTTTGATAAGCTAAAGTCTTCAACTCGTGGTTATGCAAGCTTTGACTACGAATTGTCAGAGTACCGCCCATCTAAGCTTGTGAAAATGGATATTCTTCTCAACGGAGACAAGGTGGATGCCCTCAGCTTTATCGTTCACAAGGATTTTGCTTACGAACGTGGAAAACTTATCGTTGATAAGCTCAAGAAAATCATCCCTCGTCAACAATTCGAGGTACCAATTCAAGCAGCTATTGGACACAAGATTGTCGCTCGTACTGATATCAAGGCCCTTCGTAAGAATGTACTTGCTAAGTGTTACGGTGGTGACGTTTCTCGTAAACGCAAACTCCTTGAAAAACAAAAAGCAGGTAAGAAGCGCATGAAAGCTATCGGATCAGTAGAAGTTCCACAAGAAGCCTTTCTCAGCGTCTTGAGTATGGATGAAGAATAAGTTATCAGAAATGCCTTTCCTTGTTCATAGGAAATTTATATAATAATAAATAGTAAAGCAGGCTTAGATGGTCTGCTTTTTTAGTTTCTAGAACAGAAAAAATGTTTGTTTATATGTTTGTTTTTATATAACAAGCTATAAAAACAACAAAAATATAAAAAAAGAGACAAAAAACAACAGAAAAATATTGACAACGATTTCATATAGTGTTATACTTATAGCATAAAGTTAATGGAAAGAAGGGAAAACCTTATGGGATTAGATCATTTCTTTGACAAAAACCTTGTGTTTTGCTTAGAAGCGGATAATCAAGAACATCTCTTTGATCAGGTTGCAACTTTATTGGAAGAACGAGAAATCGTAACTCCAACTTATCGTGAAGCCTTGATTACGCGTGAAAAGTCATTTCCAACTGGCTTAGATATGGAATTTTTGGGTAAGGATTTGCCGAATGTGGCTATTCCTCACACAGATATTGTTCATAATCTAGCTGAAAAAGTTGTGGTCGTTCGATTAGAAAAACCAGTGACTTTCCACAATATGATTGCGCCAGATAAGGAAGTAGAAGTATCCTTGCTCTTCTTTATCATTAATAACTCAAGTTCAAGTCAAACAAACATTCTTGCTCAGTTGATGGACTTCTTTACTGGAAATGGTCATCTTGAAGACCTATCAAAAATATCTGAACCAGAAGCTCTTTATGCTTATATTGCTGAAGCAATCGCTTAATCTTGTCTATTAAAAATATTAAATCGGAGGAAATCCATATGATTAAAATTCTTGCTGCCTGCGGTGCAGGTGTTAACTCAAGCCACCAAATTAAAAGCGCTCTTGAAGAAGAACTTTCAAACCGCGGTTTTGATGTTCACTGTGATGCAGTTATGGTAAAAGATGTTAACGAAGACCTTATCAAAGGTTATGACATCTTCACACCAATTGCTGCGACAGACCTTGGTTTTGACCCAGGTATTCCAGTTATCGAAGCTGGACCAATCTTATTCCGTATCCCAGCTATGAGTGCTCCAGTATTTGACAATATTGAAGCAGCTATTAAAGAACACGGATTAAGCTAATTTTAATTTGTTAACATTCATATAACATAAAAAACGGGAGGAACTATTATGGATGTCATTATCGAACTAGCCAATAAGCTGTTCAAACCTATCTTGGATATGGGTGGACCGGTCATCATGCTGATCATTTTGACAGTATTGGCTCTACTTTTTGGAGTGAAATTCTCCAAAGCACTTGAAGGTGGTATCAAACTTGCCATCGCTCTTACTGGTATCGGTGCTATCATCGGTATGCTGAATGGTGCTTTCTCAGCATCACTTGCAAAATTCGTTGAAAATACTGGTATTCAATTGAACATCACTGACGTTGGTTGGGCACCACTTGCTACAATCACTTGGGGATCTGCTTGGACACTTTACTTCTTGCTCATCATGTTGATTGTCAACGTAGTGATGCTTGCTATGAAGAAAACTGATACACTTGACGTTGATATCTTCGATATCTGGCACTTGTCTATCACAGGTCTTTTGATTAAATGGTATGCAGACAACAACGGTGTAAGCCAAGGGGTTTCACTCTTCATCGCCACTGCAGCAGTTGTCCTTGTAGGTGTTCTTAAAATCATCAACTCTGATTTGATGAAACCTACATTTGATGACCTTCTTAACGCACCAAGTTCATCACCAATGACTTCAACTCACATGAACTACATGATGAACCCAGTTATCATGGTTTTGGATAAGATTTTTGAAAAATTCTTCCCAGGTCTTGATAAATATGACTTTGATGCTGCTAAATTGAACAAGAAAATCGGTTTCTGGGGATCTAAATTCTTCATCGGTTTCATCCTTGGTATCGTTATCGGTTTGATGGGTACTCCACATCCAGTTGCTGGCGTAGAAGATGCAGCAAACTGGCAATTAGTTATTAAAGGTTGGTTGTCTCTTGGTTTGACAGCTGGTGTGTCTTTGGAACTCTTCTCACTTATCGGTTCATGGTTCATCGCTGCCGTAGAGCCACTTTCACAAGGTATTACAAACGTTGCTACTAAACGTCTTCAAGGACGTAAATTCAACATCGGTCTTGACTGGCCTTTCATCGCTGGTCGTGCTGAAGTTTGGGCTTGTGCAAACGTACTTGCACCAATCATGTTGGTTGAAGCTGTGCTTCTTTCAAACGTCGGAAATGGTATCTTGCCACTTGCAGGTATCATCGCTATGGGTGTTACTCCAGCTCTCTTGGTTGTAACACGTGGTAAATTGCTCCGTATGATTATCTTCGGAACACTCTTGTTGCCACTCTTCCTTCTTTCAGGTACACTTATCGCTCCATTTGCAACAGAACTTGCTAAAGGTGTAGGTGCATTCCCAGAAGGTGTGAGCCAAACTCAATTGATTACTCACTCAACTCTTGAAGGACCAATCGAAAAACTTCTTGGTTGGACAATTGGTAACGCTACAACTGGTGATATCAAAGCAATCCTTGGTGCTGTAGTCTTCCTTGTATTCTATATCGGTATCTTTGCATGGTACAGAAAACAAATGATCAAACGTAACGAAGAGTACGCAGCAAAAGCAAAATAATGCGCTCCTATAAAATGTAAATTGTTAAAGCTAGGTTGTCGACATCCATTAGGAGTGACAGCCTAGTTTTTTATAAACTATCAAGAAATCGGAGAAAATAATGGTAATTGAATTAAAATCAGAACAATTAAGAGTTGAATTTAACAGTTTTGGTGGGGCTCTTTCTTCTATAAAAGATGCCGAGGGAGTTGAGTATTTGTGGCAAGGAGATGCTACTTATTGGAGTGGACAAGCTCCTGTTCTCTTCCCCATTTGTGGTTCATTGAGAGAGGATACAGCACTTTATATAGATGATAATGGACAAGAAATCAAAGGAAAGATTCCTCGTCATGGTTTGGTTCGTAAGAAAGAATTTGAATTAGTTGAACAGACAGATAATAGTGTAACTTTTGCAATTGAAGACGATGAGAATAGCTATCAGAACTACCCTTATCATTTCCGCTTAGAAATCACTTATATCCTTACTGGAAAGACAGTACGGACTCAATACAAAATATTTAATAAAGAAATTAGCAAGGTCATGCCTTACTTTATTGGTGGACATCCAGGATTTAATTGTCCTCTGCTTGATGATGAAGTCTATGAAGATTATTATCTAGAGTTTGAAAAAGAAGAGACTTGCTCTGTTCCACGTCCTTTCCCAGAAACAGGTATGTTGGATTTCCAAGATAGAAGTCCATGGCTAGAAGGTCAAAAAGAATTAGACCTCAGCTATGATCTTTTCAGCACTGATGCAGTCACCTTAGATGAATTGCAATCTAGAACAATTGCCCTTCGTTCTCGTAAACATGATAAGGGATTGAAAGTTCGTTTTGCAGAGTTTCCAAACCTCATTATATGGTCAACTTTGAATAAAGGACCTTTCATTGCTTTTGAACCATGGTCTGGCTTGTCAACATCCCTTGAAGAAGGAGATCATCTAGAAGATAAGAAGAATGTTCGTCTCCTAGAACCTGCTCAAGTAGATCAAATTGGTTTTGATATCGAAATTTTTTAATTAAAAAAACACAAAAACAAACATTAATTGTTGACTTTTTTAAGAAATAGGAGTATATTATGTTTGTAAGCAACAAATGATGTTTGTCACAAACAAACAATCACTTGTTATATTCTCTTTCGTAGAGAAAGATTATTTCTAGGAAGCTGGTTTCCTAAACTTGAATAAGGTGTCATTCATCTCATTCAATCCAATTTGTCAATAAACTGCTAGAAAGCTTTTTGTAGGTAAACTAATAACCATAAAAGTCTTTACTAGCCTAGAAAAATAAAAGGAGTATACAATATGTCTATTGTTATCGGTGCAGATGCTGCAGGTTTGAGATTGAAAGAAGTTGTGAAAGACTTCTTAGAAAAAGAAAACTTCCACGTTGTGGATGTTACAGCTGAAGGTCAAGACTTTGTTGATGTGACTCTTGCTGTTGCTGCAGAAGTAAACAAAGAAGAACAAAACCTTGGTATCGTGATTGATGCTTATGGAGCTGGTCCATTTATGGTCGCAACTAAGATCAAAGGAATGGTTGCTGCAGAAGTATCTGACGAACGTTCAGCTTATATGACTCGTGGACACAACAACTCACGTATGATCACTATGGGTGCACAACTTGTCGGTGATGAATTGGCTAAAAACATTGCTAAAGGATTTGTTAACGGTAAATACGATGGTGGACGTCACCAAATTAGGGTCGATATGTTGAACAAAATGTGCTAATACGCTTCAAAAATCAAGATAATCTGTCGTCAGCTCACTTTAGCTAACCTCAGTTATGCTCGCAGCTCGCTTCCTAAGCTAATCTTGATTTTTCTTGAGTAAGGATAAATGATATTAGATTTATATAATTAATCGGAGGGAATAACTAATGAGAATTGCAATTGGATGTGACCACATCGTAACAGATGAAAAAATGGCGGTTTCAGAATTTTTGAAATCAAAAGGATATGAAGTCATTGACTTTGGTACATATGACCATACACGTACTCACTACCCAATCTTTGGTAAAAAAGTAGGGGAAGCTGTAACTAGCGGTCAAGCTGATCTTGGGGTATGTATCTGTGGTACTGGTGTTGGTATCAACAATGCTGTAAATAAAGTTCCAGGTGTCCGTTCTGCCTTGGTTCGTGATATGACAACAGCTCTTTATGCTAAAGAGCAATTGAACGCTAACGTTATCGGTTTTGGTGGTAAGATTACTGGTGAATTGCTCATGTGTGATATCATCGAAGCTTTCATCCATGCTGAATACAAACCATCTGAAGAAAACAAAAAATTGATTGCGAAAATTGAACACCTTGAAAGTCACAATGCTCAACAAACAGACGCAAACTTCTTCACTGAATTCCTTGAAAAATGGGATCGCGGAGAATACCACGACTAAGAGGTAACCTATGATTTTAACAGTCACAATGAACCCATCCATTGATATTTCCTATCCCTTGGATGAGTTGAAGATTGATACTGTCAATCGTGTGGTAGATGTAACCAAAACGGCTGGTGGTAAGGGACTCAATGTTACCCGAGTACTTTCAGAATTTGGAGATTCTGTTCTTGCTACTGGTTTAGTTGGTGGCAAACTTGGTGAGTTTTTGGTTGAACATATCGATAATCAAGTAAAAAAAGATTTCTTCTCTATTCAAGGAGAAACTCGTAACTGTATCGCTATTCTTCACGGAGACAACCAAACAGAAGTTCTTGAAAAAGGTCCTGTAGTATTGGAACAAGAAGGTCAAGGCTTTTTGGAACATTTCAAAAAACTCTTGGAGTCAGTTGAAGTAGTAGCTATCTCAGGTAGTCTGCCAGCTGGCCTTCCAGTTGATTACTATGCGAGCTTGGTAGAACTTGCTAATCAAGCTGGCAAGCCTGTAGTCTTGGACTGCTCTGGTGCAGCACTTCAGGCGGTTCTTGAATCATCACATAAACCAACAGTCATCAAACCAAATAATGAGGAATTGTCTCAACTTCTAGGAAGAGAAGTTTCTGAGGATTTGGCTGAATTAAAAGAAGTTCTCCAAGAACCTTTGTTTACAGGAATTGAGTGGATTATCGTTTCACTTGGTGCCAATGGTGCCTTTGCCAAACATGGTGACACTTTCTACAAGGTAGATATTCCTAGAATTCAGGTAGTCAACCCTGTCGGATCTGGAGATTCTACTGTGGCAGGGATTTCTTCAGGACTACTTCATAAAGAATCGGATGCAGAATTACTCATCAAGGCAAATGTCCTTGGTATGCTCAATGCTCAAGAAAAAATGACTGGTCATGTCAACATGGCTAACTATCAAGCTCTATATGATCAATTAATAGTAAAAGAGGTATAAAATGGCTTTAACAGAACAAAAACGTGCACGCTTAGAAAAACTTTCTGATGAAAATGGGATCATCTCAGCTCTTGCTTTTGACCAACGTGGTGCTTTGAAACGTCTCATGGCTCAACACCAAACAGAAGAACCAACTGTGGCTCAAATGGAAGAACTTAAAGTCTTGGTAGCAGATGAATTGACTAAATACGCTTCATCAATGCTTCTTGACCCTGAATATGGACTTCCAGCAACTAAAGCTCTTGATGAAAAAGCTGGTCTTCTCCTTGCTTATGAAAAAACAGGTTATGACACAACAAGCACAAAACGCTTGCCAGACTGCTTGGATGTTTGGTCTGCAAAACGTATTAAAGAAGAAGGTGCAGATGCAGTTAAATTCTTGCTTTACTATGACGTAGATAGCTCAGACGAACTAAACCAAGAAAAACAAGCTTACATCGAACGTATCGGTTCTGAATGTGTGGCTGAAGATATCCCATTCTTCCTTGAAATCCTTGCTTACGATGAAAAAATTGCGGACGCAGGTTCTGTAGAATACGCGAAAGTAAAACCACACAAAGTTATCGGTGCTATGAAAGTCTTCTCAGACCCACGCTTTAACATTGATGTCTTGAAAGTAGAAGTTCCTGTTAACATTAAATATGTTGAAGGCTTCGCTGAAGGTGAAGTGGTTTACACACGCGAAGAAGCAGCAGCCTTCTTCAAAGCACAAGATGAAGCAACTAACTTGCCATACATCTACTTGAGTGCTGGTGTATCAGCTAAACTCTTCCAAGATACTCTTGTATTTGCCCATGAATCAGGTGCAAACTTCAACGGAGTTCTTTGTGGCCGTGCAACATGGGCTGGATCAGTTGAAGCTTATATCAAAGATGGTGAAGCAGCAGCTCGCGAATGGCTTCGCACAACAGGTTTTGAAAATATTGACGAGCTCAACAAAGTTCTTCAAACAACAGCGACTTCATGGAAAGAACGCGTGTAAGAAATTCCTCCTAGGTTAGGAACATGAATCTAAAAATTTTTTAAAAAAAGTTGTATGTAAAGGTTTACAAAACAACTTACTTGTGCTATACTTAAATCACAAGTTAATACAAGGTGAGTGTTACTAAGTAATATTAGGCATGATCACAGGTGAATTAGAAATCAGATGATTTTCTAGTTCATTTGTGGTCATTTTTTATACTCATATACCTTTAAAATATAAAAGGAGGTTGACATGTATCGAATTCTAAATCCAATAAATCATAATGTTTCGCTTGTCAGGAATGATAAAGGAGAAGAAGTGATTGTAATTGGTAAGGGGATTACATTCGGAAAGAAGAAGGGGGATTTGATTGCTGAAAATCAGGTTGAGAAAATCTTTCGGATGAAGACCGAAGAGTCCAGAGAAAACTTTATGGCTCTTCTCAAAGATGTTCCGCTTGATTTTATCACAGTGACCTATGAAATCATTGATAAGCTATCAAAGAAATATCATTATCCGATTCAAGAGTATCTCTACGTAACCTTGACAGACCATATTTACTGTTCTTATCAAGCTCTAGCACAAGGAAGGTACAAGGATAGCAATCTGCCAGATATTTCTACCAAGTATCCTGTCGCTTTTCAAATTGCAAATGAGGCTTTTGAAATTTATCGTCAGAAGCTAGCAGATCATTTCCCTGAAGATGAAATTATTCGGATTGCTTATCATTTCATCAATGCCGAAGGCGAGAATGAAGTGGAAGTGGTTGAGTCGATTGATAAGAGGAAAGAAATTCTCAGGAATGTTGAAGAAGTGTTAAAGGGTTATGCAATTCAACGAACCAAAGAGAATAACCATTTCTATGATCGCTTTATGATTCATCTGAATTATTTCTTGGATTATTTAGACCGCTCTAGAGATGATAACCAATCACTTCTGGATATGGAAGAACATATTAAACAATCCTATCCAAGAGCGTTTGAAATTGGTTCCAAGATATACGATGTGATTACGCAACATACGGGTCTTGATTTGTATAAAAGTGAACGTGTTTATCTAGTTCTACATATCCAACGTTTATTGTCATAAAAATTTATTTAAAACTATATAAGGAGAATTCTATCATGAATAGAGAAGAAGTAACATTGTTAGGTTTTGAAATCGTAGCCTATGCTGGCGATGCTCGTTCAAAACTATTGGAAGCCTTGAAAGCTGCTGAAGCTGGCGATTTTGCGAAAGCAGATAGCTTAGTCGAGGAAGCTGGTTCTTGCATTGCAGAGGCTCACCACGCGCAAACAAGTCTATTGGCTAAGGAAGCTTCTGGTGAGGACTTAGCCTATAGTGTAACCATGATGCATGGCCAAGACCACTTGATGACAACTATCTTATTAAAAGATTTGATGCACCATTTAATTGAACTGTACAAGAGAGGAGTTAAATAATGAATAAACTAATTGCATTTATTGAGAAAGGAAAACCTTTCTTTGAGAAACTATCTCGTAATATCTATCTTCGTGCTATTCGTGATGGTTTCATTGCAGGTATGCCTGTTATTCTCTTCTCAAGTATTTTTATCTTGATTGCCTTTGTACCAAACTCATGGGGCTTTAAATGGTCTGATGAAGTTGTAGCCTTTCTTATGAAACCTTACAGTTATTCAATGGGTATTTTAGCTCTCTTGGTAGCTGGTACAACAGCCAAGTCATTGACCGACTCAGTAAACCGTAGCATGGAGAAAACCAATCAAATCAACTATATGTCAACACTGTTAGCAGCGATTGTTGGTTTGTTGATGTTGGCAGCTGATCCTATCGAAAATGGTCTTGCTACTGGATTCTTGGGGACAAAAGGTTTGCTTTCAGCCTTCCTTGCTGCCTTTGTTACTGTAGCAATCTATAAGGTTTGTGTTAAGAACAACGTCACTATTCGTATGCCTGACGAAGTTCCACCAAATATCTCACAAGTCTTTAAAGATGTGATTCCATTCACTCTCTCAGTTGTTTCACTTTATGCTCTTGATTTACTAGCTCGTCATTTTGTTGGTGCAAGCGTAGCAGAATCAATCGGTAAATTCTTTGCACCATTATTCTCTGCTGCTGATGGTTATCTAGGTATTACGATTATCTTTGGTGCATTTGCATTCTTCTGGTTTGTTGGTATCCATGGTCCATCTATTGTTGAACCTGCTATCGCAGCAATTACCTATGCCAATGCCGAAGTCAACTTGAACCTTCTCCAACAAGGTATGCACGCTGACAAGATTCTTACTTCTGGTACACAAATGTTTATCGTTACCATGGGTGGTACTGGTGCGACACTGGTTGTTCCATTCATGTTCATGTGGTTAACAAAATCAAAACGTAACCGTGCAATCGGTCGTGCTTCAGTAGTCCCAACATTCTTTGGTGTAAATGAACCAATCTTGTTTGGTGCACCACTTGTATTAAACCCAATCTTCTTCATTCCATTTATCTTTGCTCCAATCGCAAACGTTTGGATCTTCAAATTCTTTATTGAAACACTTGGAATGAACTCATTTACTGCTAATCTACCATGGACAACTCCAGCTCCACTAGGTCTAGTTCTTGGTACGAACTTCCAAGTTCTATCATTCATTCTTGCTGCCCTTCTAATCGTGGTTGACGTAGTCATTTACTATCCATTCCTTAAAGTATATGATGAACAAATTCTTGAAGAAGAGCGTTCAGGTAAATCTAATGATGAATTGAAAGAAAAAGTTGCCGCAAACTTCAACACTGCAAAAGCAGATGCTATTCTTGAAAAAGCTGGTGTAGAAGCAGCACAAAATACAATCACTGAAGAAACAAATGTCCTCGTTCTCTGTGCAGGTGGAGGGACAAGTGGACTTCTTGCGAATGCTTTGAATAAGGCAGCTGCAGAATACAATGTTCCTGTGAAAGCAGCAGCAGGTGGCTATGGTGCTCACCGTGAAATGTTGCCAGAGTTTGATCTTGTTATCCTTGCCCCTCAAGTTGCTTCAAACTTTGAAGACATGAAAGCAGAAACAGATAAGCTCGGTATTAAACTAGCGAAAACAGAAGGCGCTCAATACATCAAATTAACTCGTGATGGAAAAGGTGCTCTTGCATTCGTACAAGCTCAATTCGATTAACGATAGGGACTGTGAAACAGTCTCCTATCGTTACGGCAATCGCTATGGCGAATTTCCTAATCGCCTTGTTAATTCGTCGGTAAAAAGCTATCGTTTTTACCTCCTCATGTCACAATTCGATTAACGATAGGGACTCTGAAATAGTCTCCTCTCGTTACGGCAATCGCTATGGCAAATTTCCTAATCGCCTTATTAATTCGTCGGTAAAAGGCTATCGTTTTTACCTCCTCATGTTACAATTCGGTGACTTGGTACAAGAAGTGAGATGGAGAAGGATGGCTCACTGACTCCTCTCCTCTCACTTTTACTTTATTTAAATCAAGAAATAGGTGAAAAAAATGACAAAAACATTACCAAAAGACTTTATTTTCGGTGGCGCAACAGCTGCCTATCAAGCAGAAGGTGCTACACATACTGATGGAAAAGGACCAGTTGCGTGGGATAAATATCTTGAAGATAACTACTGGTACACTGCCGAACCAGCTAGTGATTTTTACAATCGATACCCAGTTGACCTCAAACTAGCAGAAGAGTATGGTGTCAATGGTATTCGAATTTCTATTGCCTGGTCACGTATTTTCCCGACTGGTTACGGTCAAGTAAATGCTAAAGGTGTTGAATTTTATCATAATCTATTTGCAGAGTGTCACAAACGTCATGTTGAGCCTTTTGTAACTCTTCATCACTTTGATACGCCAGAAGCTCTCCACTCAAATGGAGACTTCTTAAACCGTGAAAATATTGAACACTTTGTAGACTACGCTGCCTTCTGTTTTGAAGAATTTCCAGAAGTAAACTATTGGACAACATTCAATGAAATTGGACCAATCGGTGATGGTCAATATTTAGTTGGTAAATTCCCTCCAGGTATTCAGTACGACCTTGCCAAAGTTTTCCAATCGCACCACAATATGATGGTTTCTCATGCGCGTGCAGTTAAGCTATATAAAGAAAAAGGCTATAAAGGCGAAATTGGTGTTGTTCACGCACTGCCAACCAAGTATCCTTTAGATCCTAAAAATCCAGCAGATGTTCGCGCTGCTGAGTTGGAAGATATCATCCACAATAAATTTATCTTGGATGCAACTTATCTTGGAAGCTATTCAGATGAAACGATGGAAGGTGTCAACCATATCTTATCAGTCAATGGTGGTAGTTTGGATCTTCGTGAAGAAGATTTTACAGCATTAGAAGCTGCAAAAGACTTGAATGATTTTCTAGGCATCAACTACTATATGAGTGACTGGATGGAAGCCTTTGATGGCGAAACAGAAATCATTCATAATGGTAAGGGTGAGAAAGGAAGCTCTAAATACCAAATCAAAGGTGTTGGTCGTCGTGTAGCTCCTGATTATGTACCACGTACAGACTGGGATTGGATTATCTACCCTCAAGGTTTGTATGACCAAATCATGCGTGTGAAGAAAGATTATCCTAACTACAAGAAGATTTACATTACTGAAAATGGTCTAGGGTATAAAGATGAGTTCGTTGATAACACTGTTTATGATGATGGCCGTATTGATTATGTCAAACAACACTTAGAGGTCTTATCTGATGCGATTGCTGATGGTGCAAATGTCAAAGGATACTTCATCTGGTCATTGATGGACGTCTTCTCATGGTCAAACGGTTATGAAAAACGTTACGGTCTCTTCTATGTAGACTTTGAAACTCAAGAACGTTATCCTAAGAAATCAGCTCACTGGTACAAGAAAGTAGCGGAAACTCAAGTGATTGAGTAGTAGAATGAGTAATTAGATATAGAATTCTAGTGAGGCAAAAGATGTTCAAAGATTTTATCCAATCTATTTATGAAAAAGTTTATATTATCAATTTTGATAAATGTTCTCAAATACCTTGTTTGACTAATGAGGAGCTGAAAAAACTTGGGAAATGGTATGTCTCTACCGGTAAAGAATGGATTTGCCATTCAGACTATGAGCTGGAAGAATTTAAAATTATCTTTTTAAATTTTATCAGTCCTGAAGAACGGGATAACATCTCCTTTGATTCAGATTTTATGCCGTTTCAACAATCATAAAGAATCTAGGAAACTCTTTGTAAAAATCTTCATCAAAAAATGCGTCATATCAAGATTCTTATTTTCTTGATATGACGCATTTTATATTTTATCAATCCTCAGTTTTATGGTTTAGAAAGAATAATTTTTGTTTGTTTTGAAAGTTGTTCAAACGTTTCTTTGCTCAGTTTAGAATCTGAAACGATGGTATCAATATCAGAGATATTGTAGAAGGTATAGAAATCAAATTTATTGAACTTACTATGGTCAGCTAGTAAGTATTTTTTATTGGAATTATTGAGGGCGATGCGTTGAGATTCACCTTCCTCTTCACTAAAGGTCGCAATCGCATTGTCCTGAATACCATTACAGCTAACGAAAGCTTTAGAAAATTGTAAATTGGCCAAGTTTTGCAAGGTTAGTGTTCCGACAAAGGCTCCAGTGATAGAGCGATAGTTTCCACCTATTAAAATCAAATCTGTTAGTTTTCGTTCGTTTAAGATGAGAAAGACTGGTAAACTGTTTGTTACAACACGAATATTATCAATTGGAAGTTCACGGGCAAAAGATTCCAAGGTTGTCCCTGGACCAATAAAAATGGTTTCACCCTCATCAATTAAATGGCCTGCAAAACGGCTGATTTCTTGTTTTTCTGCAATCTGTAAGCTTTGTTTTTCAATATTGGAACGTTCATTGTTTAAAATAGAACCTGTGCGAATTTTCTCAGCTCCCCCGTGCACCCGAACAAGTAAATCCTTGTCTGCTAACTCTTGCAAGTAGCGTCTAGCAGTCATATCTGATACATCCAAGCGAGTCATGATTTCTTTTACAGTAATAGTTCCTTTTGTATTTACCGTTTCTAGAATATTATCTAGTTTTTCCTGCTTTAACATCGTTATCACCTCTATTTCTATTACTATTTTATCATAAAGTATTCAATCAATCAATTTAAAAAACAAAAGAAAACAAAAACAAAAATATCATGGTTGTTTTAAACAAACCATGATATTTGTTATTGCTTATAAAATAGATAACATTA
>NZ_JAPVZJ010000005.1:0-109132 GCF_041432295.1 Streptococcus sp. 27098_8_109 | reverse complement strand
TTTTATTACATGGGGCAAAAAAGGGAAAGGAATCTTTAAAAGTGAGGAGAGTTAGATTGAAAGAATCATATTGGTAAATCGAAATGATAGATATTTGTATCATGTCATAAATCGTTATCAAACGATAATATTGATTTTCTTACAAATTAAGAGTATAATTTATAAAAATGAGTGTTCACTCAATTTTTGTGAAATTAAGGAGTAAAGAAAATGGTTGTTGAAGCAATAGAGTACAGTCGTTTCGGTAACGAAGAGGTCTTGGATTTGCTGAAGATAGACTCTACAGCCTTGGAGGTAAATCAGGTGAGAGTAGAAGTTCATGCTGTTGGTTTAAATCCTATTGATTATAAAACTTTTGAGGGAGCGAAACCCCTTCGATTTCTATCTTTTATAACGAAATTAAGGAAACCAAGTCGTTGGTTTGAATCTAAATCATCTTTATTTCCAAGAGGTGTGGGGAGAGATTTTTCTGGAGATATTACAGAAGTTGGAAATGAAGTAACTAGGTTTTCAGTAGGAGATAAGGTGTTTGGAACAATGATTAGCGATCCTGGTTTGGGAACTAATAGGGGAGCTTTAGCAACAGAAATTTGTGTCAATGAATCAGAAATTGTATTGAAACCAGAGATGATCGACATGACTCACGCAGCTACTATGGGAGTAGCTGCTCTAACTGTGGGTGGGGCTTTTAGAAGAATCGGTTTAAATTCAAGAGATACTGTTGTTATTTCAGCTGCAGCAGGAGGTATTGGAAGTATTGCAGTACAGTATGCAGTTGCTAAGGGGGCGACAGTGATTGGAATAGCAAGTAAGAAAAATGCAGAGTATCTGAAGTCTTTAGGTGCTATACCAGTAAGTTACGAAGAGAATATCAAGAAGGCTCTTCTATCAGCTAGTCCAACGCCTATTACAAAATTTTTGGATTGTTATGGATCTGATTATGTTAGATTGGCTTTTAGTTTAGGCTTGAAGGGGACAGCTATTGGGACATTAGTACCTTCACCCTATGTTATGATAAAAGGTGCTCAGTTTACTGGTCCGAGACATTCCACATATGATGATTTTAGCACTTTAGCTGAAATGGTCTCAGACGGGAAGATTCAGCTGAAAATTGATCAAGTGTATGACTTTTCTCTAAAGTCAGTTAGAGAAGCCTATCGTAGTCTGAAAATGGGACACAGTCGAGGCAAAAAAGTCGTAAAAGTAAGAGAGTAGAAGAGAGGTGCTAGCGATGGAAAGTTTAGAACAAAAGTATGCTCAGACGTTAGAAGTTAGCAACTTGAGCTTGAAACAACGTCGAGTATTATTATCAAGCTTAAAATTATTCTCAGAAATTGGATTTGAGAATACAACGTCCAGCCTTATTGCCGAACGCGCTGGAGTGTCAGAAGGAACTGTTTTTAGTTACTTTAAAACAAAGGAAGGTATTTTAGAAGTCATTTTATCTACTTTTCTAGAACAGGTTATTCCAGAAGTAATTGCGGATTTCTCAGAAAAAAAATTCACAGTAGATCAAGAAAATTTTCCCTTCTTTTTAAAAAGTATTGTTCGAGATAGGCTCTTTTTCATTCAGGAGAATCAAATGCATGTTAAAATTCTCTTGGGGCGTTCTTTTATTGATAAAAATCTTTCTATCCAGTTAGGAAATATTATTGTTCAATCTATAATAGAACCAATTAGCCCTGTTTTAAATCAATTTAAAGAAAAAGGACTTATTCTAAATTGGTCAAATGAAAGAATTGTTCGATACATTTTAGCATTGAGTTTTTCTTATCTTATTCCCATGATGTTGAATGATGAAGAAACTATAAACATAGATGAAGCAGTTGATGAGATTGTTGAATGTTTGTCATCTGCCCTAATGAAAGTAAAATAAATTCTGATGTTAAAACTCACTGTTAATGGTGAGTTTTTTTGGATTCAACATAAAAATCCCCAATCGTAGCGATTGAGGATTAAGCAAATGAATCTTAAACAATACCTTGTGCAATCATAGCGTTTGCTACATTTTCAAAGGCAGCAATGTTAGCTCCTGCAAGGTAGTCTTTATCAAGACCGTATGTTTCTGAAGTTGTTTTAGCTGTATTGAAGATGTTTGTCATGATGTCTTTGAGACGTCCATCAACTTCTTCACGAGTCCATGAGAGGCGAAGGCTATTTTGGCTCATTTCAAGAGCTGAAACGGCTACACCACCAGCGTTGGCAGCTTTGGCAGGTCCGTAGAAGATACCATTTTCTTTGTAGACTTTGATGGCATCAAGGTCGCTTGGCATGTTGGCACCTTCAGATACACAGATAACGCCTTGAGCAACCAAACGTTTAGCTGCTTCACCGTTGATTTCGTTTTGAGTCGCACATGGAAGAGCGATGTCATAGTTTCCAGCGTAAGTCCATACAGAACCTTCATGATAAGTAGCAGTTGCTTTCTCAGCTGCATACTCAGTCAAACGAGCGCGACGTTTTTCTTTAACGTCAACCAAAAGATCGAAGTCGATACCATTTTCATCGATGACATAACCATTTGAGTCAGATACAGAGATAACAGTTGCACCAAGTTCAGTCGCTTTTTGAAGAGCGTATTGAGCAACGTTACCAGAACCTGAAATAACAACTTTCTTACCAGCAAAGCTGTTACCGTTAGCTTTAAGCATTTCTTCAGTATAGTAAACCAAACCGTAACCAGTTGCTTCTGGACGAATCAAGCTACCACCAAATCCAAGAGGTTTACCAGTCAAGACACCAGCATCAAATTGGTTAAGGCGTTTGTATTGACCGTAAAGGTAACCAATTTCACGTCCACCAACACCGATATCACCAGCAGGTACGTCAAGTGATGGGCCGATGTATTTTTGCAATTCAGTCATGAAGCTTTGGCAGAAGCGCATCACTTCAGCATCTGTTTTACCTTTAGGATCGAAGTCTGATCCACCTTTACCTCCACCGATAGGAAGTCCAGTCAAGACGTTTTTAAAGATTTGTTCAAATCCGAGAAATTTCAAAATCCCTTGGTTTACAGTTGGGTGGAAACGAAGTCCGCCTTTGTATGGTCCAACAGCTGAGTTGAATTGAACACGGTAGCCGCGGTTTACTTGAACTTTTCCATCACGGTCAACCCAAGGAACACGGAAAGAAATCACGCGCTCAGGCTCAGTAATACGTGCCAAGATATTTTCTTCGATATACTCAGGGTGTTTTTCAAATACAGGTTCCAAAGTGTTGAAAAATTCTTCAACAGCTTGAAGGAACTCAGCCTCGTGCCCGTTACGAGCTTTTACAGTTTCAAACACGCTTTGGATATATTCTTTAGCAGATGTCATATCGTTCTCCTTAAATTCTAATTTAATTATGTGAGTCATTATAGCAGAATTTTTTTTTACTGTAAAGAAAAAAACAGAAATTTTCTAAAAATTCTTTCAATTTAGTTTTTGAGATTTTTTGAAAGTAGATAAAAAACGAACGTTTTTCTTATAAATGCCTTTCTTAAAGAGAAAATCTGAAAATATGGTATAATATTAGCAATAAAAGGAATCTGGAGGATCAGAATCATGGTATCAACGAAAACGCAAATTGCTGGTTTTGAGTTTGACAATTGTTTGATGAATGCAGCAGGTGTGGCTTGTATGACGATAGCAGAGTTAGAGGGCGTTAAAAACTCAGTGGCAGGAACTTTTGTGACTAAGACAGCAACCTTGGACTTTCGTCAGGGGAATCCTGAGCCACGCTATCAAGATGTTCCACTTGGTTCTATCAACTCTATGGGCTTGCCAAATAATGGCTTAGACTATTATTTGGATTATCTTTTGGATTTGCAAGAAAAAGAGCCAAACCGAACTTTCTTCTTATCTCTAGTTGGTATGTCTCCAGAGGAAACCCATACTATATTGAAAAAAGTCCAAGAGAGTGAGTTTCGTGGTCTGACTGAGCTAAACCTCTCCTGTCCAAATGTTCCAGGTAAACCTCAGATTGCCTATGATTTTGAGACAACAGACCGGATTTTGGCAGAAGTATTTGCCTACTTCACCAAACCTCTTGGAATTAAATTGCCACCATATTTTGATATTGTTCACTTTGACCAAGCGGCAGCTATTTTCAACAAGTATCCTCTTAAGTTTGTCAACTGTGTCAACTCTATCGGAAACGGCCTTTATATAGAAGATGAGTCTGTCGTTATTCGTCCTAAAAATGGTTTCGGTGGCATTGGTGGTGAGTATATCAAACCGACTGCTCTAGCTAATGTTCATGCCTTCTATCAACGCCTCAATCCTCAAATCCAAATCATCGGAACAGGTGGCGTGTTGACTGGTCGTGATGCCTTTGAACATATCCTCTGTGGAGCAAGTATGGTGCAGGTGGGAACCACCCTTTACAAAGAGGGAGTTGGTGCTTTTGAACGCATTACTAATGAACTGAAAGAAATCATGGCGGAAAAAGGGTACGAGAGCCTAGAAGATTTCCGTGGGAAATTGCGCTATATCGATTAAATTCATTAAAAAATCAGAAGAAAGGAGAGAAGATGCTAGCTATCGAAGAAAGTCAGAAGTTGACTTTATCAAATTTACCGAGCCTGAGCCTTTTTACAGGGACAGATCAGGGTCAGTTTGAAGTGATGAAGAGTCAAGTGTTGAAACAGATTGGTTATGATTCTGCAGACCTCAACTTTGCCTACTTTGATATGAAAGAAGTGGTTTATAAGGATGTAGAACTGGAGTTGGTCAGCCTTCCTTTCTTTGCGGATGAGAAAATCGTAATATTGGATCATTTTGTCGATATCACGACTGCTAAAAAGCGCTTTTTGACAGATGATGAGCTCAAGTCATTTGAGGAATACCTTGATAATCCTTCACCAACAACCAAGTTGTTAATCTTTGCGGAAGGAAAGCTGGATAGCAAAAGACGGTTGGTTAAATTACTTAAGCGTGATGCCAAGGTCTTTGATGCAGTAGAAGCCAAAGAACAAGAATTGCGCCAGTATTTCCAAAAGTGGAGTCAGAAAGAAGGTCTGCAGTTTACCAATCATTCTTTTGAAAATCTCCTCATTAAGTCGGGTTTTCAATTTAGCGAAATCCAGAAAAATCTCCTCTTTTTACAGTCCTATAAAGAAGACTCTGTTATCGAGGAAGAGGATATTGTTAACGCAATTCCCAAGACCTTGCAGGACAATATTTTTGATTTAACTCAGTTTATTCTGACTAAAAAGATGGACCAGGCGCGAGATTTGGTTAGAGATTTGACCTTGCAAGGTGAAGATGAAGTTAAGCTCATAGCTGTCATGTTAGGACAATTTCGGACTTTTACTCAGGTGAAGATTTTGGCGGAGTCTGGACAAGCAGAATCTCAGATTGCAAGTAGTTTAGGAAGTTTTCTCGGACGTAATCCTAATCCCTATCAAATCAAGTTTGCGTTGAGGGATTCAAGAGGACTTTCCTTGAGCTTTTTGAAGCAAGCTATTTCTTATTTGATTGAGACAGACTATCAGATTAAGACAGGTCTTTATGAAAAGAGTTTCCTTTTTGAAAAGGCACTCTTGCAGATTGCTAGTCAGGTAAATTAATCCTATCTGAAAAATTTTTTTAACCCGCGTCAGGATTATCTTGTCGTGGGTTTCTTGCTGATTTCCTTATCTATAAGCAAAAAACTTGAAAAAAGTGAATGTTTGCGTTATCATTTTCATATAGAAAGAAAAAGAGGTATTACAGATGGCTATTATCTTACCAGATCTTCCATATGCATACGACGCTTTGGAACCATACATCGATGCGGAAACAATGCACTTGCACCATGACAAACACCATCAAACTTATGTCAACAATGCCAATGCAGCTCTAGAAAAACACCCTGAAATCGGTGAAGACCTTGAAGCCTTGCTTGCTGATGTAGAATCTATTCCAGCTGATATCCGTCAAGCACTTATCAACAACGGTGGCGGACACTTGAACCACGCTCTTTTCTGGGAATTGATGACTCCTGAAAAAACAGCTCCATCAGCAGAACTTGCAGCAGCAATCGATGCAACATTTGGTTCATTTGAAGACTTCCAAGCAGCCTTCACTGCAGCAGCAACAACTCGTTTCGGTTCTGGATGGGCATGGTTGGTTGTTAACAAAGAGGGTAAACTTGAAGTGACTTCAACAGCAAACCAAGACACACCAATCTCAGAAGGTAAAAAACCAATCTTGGGCTTGGACGTTTGGGAACATGCTTACTACGTGAAATACCGCAACGTACGTCCTGACTACATCAAAGCTTTCTTCTCAGTGATCAACTGGAACAAAGTAGATGAATTGTACGCAGCTGCTAAATAATGATATGATATATGGAGGGAAGAATTGTTCTTCTCTTTTTAAGGTTATATTATTTTGGTCTGACAAAATCGTCAGACTTTTTTCATTTTTATGAGAAACGTGCTAAGTGCTAGAAATTATGGTAGAATAAAGTATTAAGTAATCGTGGAAAAAGGATATCTATGCGAAAAGAAATTGCACCTGAATTATACAACTATAACAAGTTTCCTGGTCCTGAGTTCCATTTACACGGGGACAAGGTAGAAACGGAAGGGATAGCTTTTTCCTTGGTGGAAAATATCAAGGATGCCTTCGATGTGACGGCTTTTAATCAGCGTTTTTCAGAAGTCTTAACAAAGTTTGATTATATCGTGGGAGACTGGAGCAACGAACAGCTTCGCCTACGAGGTTTTTATAAGGATGACCGAACAGAAGAAAAACTTGAAAAAATCAGTCGTTTACAAGACTACCTTTTAGAGTATTGTAGTTATGGTTGTGCCTATTTTGTCTTAGAAAATGAAGCCCCTAAGCGAGCATCATTTGACAAGAAAATGCGTAAGAAGGAAGAAGAACTGCCTTCTAGAAAAGGAAAGAAGCCGACTCAAACCAAACGAAAACCGAATGCAGATAAGAAAAATAGACGTCGTCAGAAAGACCAGCATTCTCAGAAAGAGGACAAGGGGCAACGTCATTTTGTCATTCGTCAGAAGTGAGTAGAGAATAAGGAGAAGAAATGAAACCGTCAATTTATAGTTTAACACGTCAAACCATGCAGGAATGGGTTTTGGAGCAGGGAGAAAAGAAATTCCGTGCAGACCAAATCTGGGAATGGCTTTACCGTAAACGTGTCCAGTCATTTGAAGAAATGACCAACCTTTCTAAGGATTTGATTGCGAAGCTTAATGACCAGTTTGTGGTCAATCCCTTGAAACAACGTATTGTTCAAGAGTCTGCTGATGGGACTGTCAAATATCTCTTTGAGTTGCCTGATGGTATGTTGATTGAGACAGTACTGATGCGTCAACACTACGGGCTGTCAGTCTGTGTGACCACTCAGGTCGGATGTAATATCGGTTGTACCTTCTGTGCCTCTGGTTTGATTAAGAAACAACGTGACCTCAATAACGGTGAAATCGTAGCGCAAATCATGCTGGTTCAGAAATACTTTGATGAACGTGGTCAGGATGAACGCGTCAGCCATATTGTTGTCATGGGAATTGGTGAGCCCTTTGATAACTACAATAATGTCTTGAATTTTGTTCGTACTATCAATGATGATAAAGGAATGGCCATCGGTGCTCGTCACATTACGGTTTCAACCTCAGGTTTGGCCCATAAAATTCGTGATTTTGCTAATGAAGGAGTTCAGGTCAATCTTGCCGTTTCCCTTCACGCACCCAATAATGAATTGCGCTCAAGCATCATGAAGATTAACCGTGCCTTTCCGATTGAAAAACTCTTTGCTGCTATTGAGTACTACATTGAGACAACTAATCGTCGTGTGACTTTTGAGTATATCATGCTTAATGAAGTTAACGATGGTGTAGAACAAGCCTTGGAATTGGCTGAATTGCTCAAGAACATCAAGAAATTGTCTTATGTAAACTTGATTCCTTATAACCCAGTTAGTGAGCATGACCAATATAGCCGTAGTCCCAAAGAGCGCGTCATGGCCTTCTATGATACTCTTAAGAAAAAAGGGGTTAACTGTGTTGTTCGTCAAGAGCATGGTACTGATATTGATGCAGCTTGTGGACAATTGCGTTCTAATACAATGAAACGTGACCGCCAGAAAGCAGTCGCAGCAGTCAATCCGTAATGATGAAGAAAACTCATAATCATATTTTAGTCTGGGGAGTTATTTTCTATAGCATTTGTATCGTCTACTTTTGTTTTACTCCTCAAGAACATTCTCCCGTGGGAGTGGAAACTCCAGGTATTCAGCATCTTGGACGCCTGGTTTTTCTTTTGACTCCTTTCAATTCTTTCTGGAAACTGGGTGAAGTGAGTGATATGGGACAATTATATTGGATTTTTTTACAAAATATCCTCAATGTCTTCTTGCTTTTTCCTCTGGTCTTCCAACTCCTTTATCTCTTTCCAAACTTAAGGAAAACAAAAAGAGTTCTTCTTTTCAGTTTTCTAGTGAGTCTTGGAATCGAGTGTACGCAGTTAGTCTTGGACCTTTTCTTTGATTTCAATCGCGTCTTTGAGATTGATGATTTGTGGACCAATACCTTGGGTGGCTATCTGGCTTGGCTCCTCTATAAACAACTACATAAAAACAAGATAAGGAATTAAAATGAGTATTTTAGAAGTTAAAAATCTGAGTCACGGTTTTGGTGACCGTGCAATTTTTGAAGATGTATCCTTCCGTCTCCTCAAGGGAGAACATATCGGTCTGGTCGGTGCTAATGGTGAAGGAAAATCAACCTTTATGAGCATTGTAACTGGTAAGATGTTGCCAGATGAAGGGAAAGTCGAATGGTCTAAATATGTGACTGCTGGTTATTTGGACCAGCACTCTGTCCTTGCTGAAGGGCAGTCGGTGCGTGATGTGCTCCGTACAGCTTTTGATGAGCTGTTTAAAGCAGAAGTCCGAATCAATGACCTTTATATGGAAATGGCTGAAGACGGAGCGGATGTTGATGCACTTATGGAAGAAGTTGGAGAACTTCAAGACCGTTTGGAGAGTCGTGATTTCTATACCTTGGATGCTAAGATTGACGAAGTGGCGCGTGCCCTTGGTGTCATGGACTTTGGAATGGATACGGATGTAACTTCTTTGTCAGGTGGGCAAAGAACCAAGGTGCTTTTGGCTAAGCTTCTCCTTGAAAAGCCAGATATATTGCTTTTGGACGAGCCGACCAACTACTTGGATGCTGAGCATATTGACTGGCTCAAGCGCTATCTCCAGAACTATGAGAATGCATTTGTCCTTATTTCACATGATATCCCATTCCTGAACGATGTGATTAATATTGTCTATCATGTGGAAAATCAACAGCTGACGCGTTACTCTGGTGACTACTACCAGTTCCAAGAAGTCTATGCCATGAAGAAATCCCAGCTGGAGGCGGCCTACGAACGTCAGCAGAAAGAGATTGCCGACCTCAAGGACTTTGTTGCTCGGAACAAAGCGCGTGTTGCAACACGAAACATGGCCATGTCTCGTCAGAAGAAATTGGATAAGATGGATATTATCGAACTCCAAAGTGAGAAACCAAAACCATCCTTTGATTTTAAATCAGCTCGTACGCCAGGGCGCTTTATCTTCCAAGCCAAGGATTTGCAGATTGGTTACGACCGTCCTCTGACTAAGCCTTTAAATCTTACCTTTGAGCGCAATCAAAAGGTTGCCATTATCGGTGCTAATGGTATCGGGAAAACAACTCTCTTGAAGAGTCTCTTGGGGATTATTCCGCCAATTGCTGGGGAAGTTGAACGAGGTGATTACCTAGAACTTGGTTACTTTGAACAGGAAGTAGAAGGTGGCAATCGTCAAACACCACTTGAAGCTGTCTGGAATGCCTTTCCTGCACTCAACCAAGCAGAAGTTCGTGCAGCCCTTGCCCGTTGTGGTTTGACAACCAAGCATATTGAAAGCCAAATTCAGGTCTTGTCAGGTGGGGAACAAGCCAAGGTTCGTTTCTGTCTCTTGATGAATCGTGAAAACAATGTTTTAGTGCTGGACGAGCCGACCAACCACTTGGATGTGGATGCCAAGGATGAACTCAAACGCGCTCTTAAAGAATACAAAGGATCTATCCTTATGGTCTGTCACGAACCAGACTTTTATGAAGGTTGGATGGACCAAATCTGGGATTTTAATAATTTAACTTAAGAATGAGAGTAAAAGAAATACAGTACCGAATGTGGATACTGTATTTTTTTGGTTTTTAAGATTTAAAATTGTAATCTTTCACCACTTCGATGCTATCGATTGTGATAGCAGTAGTTGGCTTGTCTTTTTCATCTTTTTCGGCTTTAGCAATTTTATCTACAACATCCATACCGTCAATCACTTGACCAAAGACTGGGTGTTTGCCATCTAGACTAGGGTTTCCCCCTTCTTTATAGGCTTCGATAATTTTCTTTGGATACTTGCTTGTAGGGAGTTTAGCAGAGGTATCTGTAGAGTTTTGGTTGATGAAGAACTGGCTACCATTGGTGTTTGGTTGACCAGTATTAGCCATAGAAAGAGCACCACGGATGTTATAGAGATAAGGAGTAATCTCGTTTTTGAAACCAGTTCCCTTGTCTTTAGTCTTATCCTTGTCATGCCAGATGGACTGACCACCTGTACCGTCCCCTTTTGGATCTCCAGTTTGAACCATGAAGCCATCGATGACACGGTGGAAGGTAATGCCGTTATAGTAGCCTTCTTTGGCGTGAGTGAGGAAGTTTTCAACCGCTAGAGGAGCGAGTTTAGGGAATAGTTTGATACGGATATCTCCTTGACTTGTGTGTAGAATCACTTCAGCCTCGTCTTCAGCAACTTCTTTAGATAGTTGCGGGAAATTGGCGTTTTCGTTTGTTAAAGCATCGTTTAACTCCTTAGCAGATTGGGCAGCTGCTTTGGAACTTTCTTCAGCAGCAAGACTGGAATCAACATAGTCATCACCACGCAGACTGCGTTGGATGCTGCTACATCCAGCTAGAGCTACGGTGGACAGTAAAAGAAGGGTTGCTAGTTTTTTCATTCTATTCCTCTCAAAAATTTATTTCTACCATTGTACCCTAAAAGGAAGTGGATTTCAAATGTTAGTGACAAGACAGTTTAAGAGGAAGCCAACCAGAAAGTCGCTTGCTTAGGAGCATCAATGCCATAAGTGTATTCAAAGTATTTAGGGAATCAGATCTTAAGAAAGCTCGTAAAGTATCACAATTAGTAAACGTCAATTAGAAAGAATTACTATATTTTAAAAGAGCACATTTTCAAAGGATTTTTTCTTTTGGCTTCAATTCCTAATTAGTCAATGAACTTAATACTAGGTCTCGAAAAGAATTATGCTTCCTCTTTATGTCTGAGTTCAAAGAGGTCTTCTACTTTCAGATTAAAAACTTGAGCAATTTTAAGAGCCATTTCCAGCGAAGGGTTGTAACGGTTATTTTCCAAGTGCAGAATTGTCTCGCGTCGCATGCCGATGAGATCGGCTAACTCCTGCTGAGTCATGCCTGTGGACTCACGAACAGATTTGAGATTAGTAATAATATTGCTTTCTTTGGCCATGTTTATCCTCTACGTTCCAAGATAAGATAGACAACCGCAAAGATGCAAATCAAGACAGCTATGCTAATAAATATCTGTCCAATGTAAAGAGTGAGAGATCCCATATACCCAATGATAACTGCTAGAATCATCAGTGCGCCTAGTATAAAAACAAACATCAAGCTAGCTGCCTTGGCTAAATTAGCATAAAAGCGTTCGTCCGGAGTTTCCTTGACATTTTTTAAAGAGAAAAAACCAAATCCAATCATTTCAATAACGAGGCCAATTCCCAAAATCCATTCTTTAATACCAGAACTCACGCTTGGGGTCGCAACCCAAATCCCTACTGTATAAAAAATACTTGCTGCAAAAAAAAGTATCGTGTAAAGTTTAGCAGACAAGTCAAAAATAGTCTTTACCTTACTTTTCTGACTCTTATGAGGCCATGATTTCATATGTAGCCAGCCCCAAATAGCTACAATCTGACCTAACACTGAAATACCAGCAATAACTAATTTGGGTCCCCAACTAAGATTAGAACCAAATAAAACAGTAAAATCAATAAAGAGAGCTACGGCAATCATTGAAATGAGGCCACGCATTTTTTGAATTTTTTTCATGATATACTCCTTTTTTGTGTTATAAATATATAACACTTAAATTTATGTTATAAATATATCACATTTAAATTTAGAAAGCAAGAATTTATGTGCCAAGGTGGCAATTATTTGAAAAAATTTTTTAATAAAAGCCCTTGATAGTCAAACAATTAAAGAATTCTTTGAAGCAATGCATCGGATTTGGTTTGGATAGTTTTGTTAATAATATTTGATGATAAAGAATTTTTGGAAAATCTAGATACTGTATGAATCTCTACTTTTTTCTTAGACTGTTATAAAGTCTGTCAGAATAAGCTTTATAGGTGTAGAAGTTAATTTTTACAGAACTAAACTATTCCCCTATTTATAATCTATTAATTCATATTTTATAAATTAATTAGTAGATATCATTCTTAAAATCCTTGATATTTCGCTTGGGAGCAGGCTTGGGATTTAGGAGCCAAGTATCCAAATCTCGTTCAGGCGATATGAAGGGCTTGACTTGATGGTCTTTATAAAATGTTTCTAAAATAGTATTTATGACATTCTCTTTCTGATTTTTCTTTAAAAATATAACAAATTTCTAAATGGTTTAAAAATTTTATAGTCTGTCAAGTTTTTTTCTTGACACCTATCAGAAATCTGTTATAATAGAACATGTGCTAAATAGCTCAGCTATTTCACCGAAATAAAAAATAAGAAAAGAGACTTTAAAAATGGCAGTTAAAATCCGTTTGACTCGTATGGGTTCTAAGAAAAAACCTTTCTACCGTATCAACGTAGCAGATTCACGTTCACCACGTGACGGACGTTTCATCGAAACAGTTGGAACTTACAACCCACTTGTTGCTGAAAACCAAGTAACTTTGAAAGAAGACCGCGTTCTTGCATGGTTGGCTGATGGAGCTCAACCTTCAGATACAGTTCGCAACATCCTTTCAAAAGAAGGCGTATTGAAAAAATTCCACGATTCTAAATTCTCAAAATAAGTTTAAAGTAGGTTGACAGATGGATACGATTGAAAATCTCATTATTGCGATTGTGAAACCCTTGATTTCACAACCAGATGCCTTAACTATCAAGATTGAAGATACACCAGAGTTTTTGGAATATCATTTGGATCTTGATCAAAGCGATGTGGGTCGTGTAATCGGTCGTAAGGGTCGCACTATTTCTGCGATAAGAACGATTGTCTACTCTGTCCCAACTGAAGACAAAAAAGTAAGAATCGTTATTGACGAAAAATAAGAAGGGCGGGACGGATGTCTCGCTTTTTTTGTGTGGAGAAGTGTAAAATAGCATCCATCAAGTAACAGCATAATCGGGATTTGGAAGGATTTTTGAAGGGGGACTGGAAAAGAATGAACATTGATTGTATTTTAAACATAGATTGGGCAATGTACATTGATTGGTTATTGCGAATTTTACAGATTTCGACTTTTATAGGTGTAATTTTAAAAATTAGTTTTCAGAATAAGGCCTATATCAATAATATCGAAATTCAGGTAATTAAACCAATCGAATTTGATTCCTTACATACGAGATTTCATCATATATATGAGTTTAAACATGATGAAAATGATAAACATTATAACCATTTGATTTTTTATCCAAAGGAAGTTGATATTGAAATTATAGAATTTTATTCTTTAATCTATGATTCAAAAAGTAATCGTTTAGTTGATAATGATAAACTGCATACAGTTAAAAATTTAAAGAATTATACATGCTTATTGATTCATACAAATTTACCAGAGAATATGCCTAGTTTAAGAATGAAATGGAAAACAAGTCAGGGTGAAATTGGCGAGTATACATTTTATAGTAATATGTATAATGGGAATGTGAATATCTCATCTTTCAAATATAAATTAACATTAAAGAGGAAACTATTAGCACTTTTTGGACTATAGCGACCCCTCTATGTATCTTCCTCCAACTTGAGAAAATCCTTGGAACGTGTTAAAATAAAGGATAAGGATTTTTAATAATTCATTATATAGAACGAGTGGATTTCTTTATGAAGAGGATTGAAGTATCTACAGAAATTGGTAGTCTCTCTGTTACTTATCAAAAGCAAAAGAAAATGCTAGTTTGTTTAAGTGGCGCAGGTTTGCTACCAAGTTATGAAAATTTTTCACTTATACTCGAAAAACTTCCTCCCACAATTGGTTATTTGACAATTGATTTTCCAAACACAGGTAGAAGTCCGATTCATGACCAAGCTGGAAAAAATCTGGATAATCTTGCAGATGCGGTTTATGAAGTACTTGAAGAATTGGCGATTTCTGAATATATACTTTGTGCACATAGTTTGAGTGGAATTTTAGCTTGCAAGTTGCTCAAGAAACCAATTAAGTGTCAGGCTTTAGTAGCAATTGAACCGACAACTAAAAAAGTCATGTTTGCTGATTTTTCAGAAAATCCTTATCCAGAAATGGAAGAGCAGATGATGCTGATTGAGGAGTGTGGTCCTGAACTTTATTTTAAGAGCTTAACTCAAGCCACATTTAGCCCTGAAATCAATAAAGAAATCTGGGAAATAATGCAAGAAAAAGGTTCAGAGTTGCAAAATCAAGATTCAGAATTTCAGATATCTGGAGAGATTACTGAGGAAGATTTTGAGAATTTGTCGATAGAATCTCATGTCCCTGTATTTATTTTTTGTCAGGCTTATAGGGAAAAAGAGTACAGAGAATCAGAATATTGGACTTCCAATACTAAACTCATTTTAGGAGGGAATCACCATTATTTACAATGGTCAGAATCAGAAAAAATTGTGACTATTATTCGAGAATTATCCGAATAAGATGGAAAGAAATAGACTACAGGAGACAAGATGAACTACTTTAATGTTGGGAAAATCGTCAATACGCAGGGGTTGCAGGGTGAGATGCGAGTCTTGTCTGTGACAGATTTTGCAGAAGAACGGTTTAAAAAAGGTACTGAGCTAGCCTTGTTTGATGAAAAAGATCAGTTTGTTCAAACAGTGACCATCGCTAGCCACCGTAAACAGAAGAACTTTGACATTATTAAATTCAAAGATATGTACCATATTAATGCTATTGAAAAATACAAGGGATACAGTCTCAAGGTTGCTGAGGAAGATTTAAATGCTCTAGACGATGGTGAATTTTATTATCACGAGATTATCGGTTTGGAAGTCTATGAGGGTGATAACTTGATTGGAACCATCAAAGAAATCCTACAACCAGGTGCCAACGATGTCTGGGTGGTCAAGCGAAAAGGCAAGCGTGATTTGTTATTACCTTATATCCCACCAGTGGTTCTCAATGTTGATATTCCAAATAACCGCGTCGATGTGGAAATCTTAGAAGGGTTAGACGATGAAGATTGATATTTTAACCCTTTTTCCAGAGATGTTTTCTCCGCTAGAGCACTCAATCGTCGGAAAGGCTAGAGAAAAGGGGCTCTTGGATATCCAGTATCATAATTTTCGAGAATACGCTGAAAAGGCCCGCCATGTCGACGATGAGCCTTACGGAGGCGGTCAGGGGATGTTGCTCCGAGCCCAACCCATTTTCGATGCCTTTGATGCTATTGAAAAGAAAAATCCGCGCGTCATTCTCCTCGATCCTGCTGGAAAGCAGTTTGATCAAGCTTATGCTGAGGATTTAGCACAAGAGGAAGAGCTAATCTTTATCTGTGGGCACTATGAGGGTTATGATGAGCGCATTAAGACCTTGGTGACAGATGAGATCTCCCTGGGCGACTATGTCTTGACTGGTGGAGAGTTGGCGGCCATGACCATGATTGATGCTACGGTACGCCTGATTCCAGAAGTGATTGGTAAGGAGTCCAGCCACCAAGATGATAGTTTTTCTTCTGGCCTTCTTGAATATCCTCAGTATACACGTCCCTATGATTACCGAGGCATGGTTGTCCCAGATGTACTGATGAGTGGACACCATGAAAAAATCCGTCAGTGGCGCTTGTACGAGAGTTTAAAGAAAACCTACGAGCGCAGACCAGATTTGCTTGAACATTATCAACTGACAGCAGAAGAAGAAAAAATGCTGGCAGAAATTAAAGAAAACAAAGAATAAAGGAGATACCTATGCAAGTAATCAAACGTGATGGTGAAATTGCTGAATTTAATCCAGATAAGATTTACCAAGCTATCTTAAAGGCAGCCCAGACTGTCTATGTATTGACAGATGATTTGCGTCAAAACCTTGCACAAGTCACTAAGAAAGTGGTTTTGGATTTGGAAGAGGCCAAGGTGGAACGTGCTACCATCAGCATGATTCAGTCTATGGTTGAACATCGTTTACTGGGTGCAGGTTACATTACCATAGCAGAACACTACATTTCCTATCGTCTACAACGTGACTTGGAAAGAAGTGGTTATGGAGATCATATCGCGGTTCATTTACATTTTGAACAAATTCGCTAAGAAAAAAGAGTGGGATGAAGCAACTACATCTCACTCTTTCTTAAATCTATTTTTTTGGGCTGTTTGGACAGTTGAAGGGACAAATCGTAGGCGTTGAATATCGCTTATGCGGATAATACGGGTCACATTTTTAGCAAAATTTTTCACGATAATTTGCTGGCGTTGCTGATCGTATTTGATGATGTCACCTGTAAAACTTGTCTCAGACAAGATAAGGTGAACAGCAGTTTGTTTCTGGATAGCCTCTTCAATAGTGGCTGTAAGGGAGTTGCTTTCAGTATGGTCTGGTTCTTCATGTCCATTTAAAAAGTCATGTATTTTATCTAGAACTTGCTGGAATTTATGTCTCATAGTGGCCTCCCTTCTTTTATATCAATATTATATAAAATTTTCCTAAAATCTACAAGATTTTACGAATAAACTAATGAAAGCTAAAAAAGGAGAAGAAAATGGCAGAATTTACATTTGAAATCGAAGAGCACTTGTTGACTCTTTCTGAAAACGAAAAAGGTTGGACTAAGGAAATCAACCGTGTAAGCTTTAATGGTGCCCCTGCAAAGTTTGATATTCGTGCTTGGAGTCCAGACCATACTAAAATGGGCAAAGGGATTACTCTCTCCAATGAAGAATTTCAAACCATGGTGGATGCCTTTAAAGGAAACTAAATTTTCAAAATAAAAGAAAAGGATACTGAGTCATGATAACTCGATATCCTTTTTTAGTTAGCAAAGTAAGCCTGATTTTTAAGGCGTTGAAGTAATGGACGGCTAATAAAACTAATAGCAATAATTTTACCAAGATCTGGAATGATAAAGGGAAGAACTCCCACAACAAGAGCTTTTTCAAATGCCATTCCAGCTAGAAAATGCAAGCTGAGAATCCCGCCGACAAAGACAAGGGCATCACCCAAGAGGTTTGCAAGAAATATATTGACAATCTCGCTCTTGCTGTTGGTTAGAGAGGAAGTAAGTCCAGAGTAAACGAGATAAAACCAAAGATAGCCTGCAGTAGGGCCAACTAAAGCCTGAAAACCAGCTCCACCTCCTGCAAAGACAGGAAGACCGATAGCACCTAGAAGAAGATAGAGTCCAACAGAAAGTACAGCCTCTCTCGGTCTAAAGACAGTAGCAATCAAGCCGATTGCAAAGTTTTGCAGAGTGAAGGGAACAGGTCCAATTGGAAGACTGATTTGTGCCAAAACAGCAATGAGAGCAGCCCCAATAGCAGGGATAGCATAAACGTGAGCTTTTTTCAAAATAGTTAACCTCTTTTCTGATGTATAGTAACTATTATACTCGTAGAGTAATTATTGTCAACCAATTTTTTAAAACAAGGTAACAAAAACTGTAACGGCCGATCTTGCTTACTGGTTAAGGTGGGTAATTGTTTTGTTGATTCTAAAACATCAAAAAAGAAGCAGACACATTTGTATCAGCTTCTTTTGCTTCGATTAACGCATAGTTACAAATTCTTCGGATGCAGTTGGGTGAATCGCCACAGTTGCATCAAAGTCTGCCTTGGTTGCTCCCATTTTGATAGCAACAGCAAATCCTTGAATCATTTCATCAACACCATAGCCAATTCCATGAAGTCCGACAACTTTTTCTTCTGAACCTGCTGTGATCAATTTGAAACGTGTTTCTTGACGGTTGTCAGTGCAAGCAGAGTACATAGACGTAAAGCTTGATTTGTAAACCTTGATTTGGTCTTGACCGTATTCTTTAATAGCTTGCTCTTCTGTCAAACCAACCGTTCCGATAGCAGGGTGTGAAAAGACGACAGTTGGAATAGTTGAGTAGTCCATTTTTGCAGTTGTTTTTCCGTTAAAGAGACGTTCAGATAGGGTACGCCCAGCCTTGATAGCTACTGGAGTCAGTTCTTTCTCGCCCGTTACATCACCTAGAGCATAGATTCCCTCAACAACAGTATTTTGGTATTCATCCACTTGGATAAAGCCACGTTCGTTCAGAGTTACTCCAGCTTTTTCAAGTTGCAAGCTCTTAACGTTTGGACGGCGACCAGTAGCCCAGATAACTTGGCTAGCTGTGTGACTAGTACCATCTTCGAAATGAATGGTAATGCCATCAGTAGTTTTTTCTAACTTGACAGGGACTTTGTGAGTGTGAAGTGGTAAGTTTGTTCTTTCCATTTCCTTGACTAGACCTTCAACGATGTAAGAATCAAAACCACGTAAAGGACGATCACGACGAACAAAGAGGTCTGTCTTGACACCAAAAGTGTGGAGTACGCCAGCCAATTCCACAGCGATATAACCAGCGCCTAGAATAGCAACTGATTCTGGCAATTCTTCCCAAGCAAATACATCATCAGAAGAGCCACCTAGTTCAGCACCAGGAACGTCTGGAATACTTGGATGGGCACCAGTAGCAATCACGATATGTTTAGCACGAATCAGCTCACCATTTACGCTGATAGTGTGAGAATCTACAAATTCAGCATGACCTTCAATCAAGTCTACACCGTTGCGTTTAAAACTGCCATCATAAGAAGAACGTGCGCGATCAATGTAGGCTTCACGATTACGACGTAGGGTTGCAAAGTCAAAGTTAAGATCAGTAGTCTTAAAGCCGTAGTCTTCTCCAAATTGATGGAAAGTCTCAGCGATTTGCGCCCCGTACCACATAATTTTTTTAGGAACGCAGCCGACATTGACACAGGTTCCACCTAATTTCTTTTCCTCAATAACGGCCGCTTTGGCTCCGTGTTCACCAGCACGATTCATGGTAGCAATTCCTCCGCTACCACCACCGATAGCAATGATATCGTATTCTCTCATTTAAAACTCCTTTATACTCTTTTAAATAGTAGAGTGTCATTTTTTGATAGTCATATTCTATCTTTTTTTTGATTTGATTGCAAAAATCTGCTACGTTCAAAAAAAATTAAAGAAAAGGCTTGCAAAAAGAAAAAATAAAGTGTATTATATAACTAGTACAATGATAATAAAAATAAATTCCGAACAATAAGTGAATCCTGAAATGTCATTATTTCGTTCTGAACTGTTATTGTTTATATTTTGTAATTTTTGTATAATATTGTTAAGTACTTTAAATCAAAAAGGAGTTTCATTATGAAAAAGAATCGTAAAGCTAAAAAGTGGCAATTGTATGCAGCAATTGGTGCTGCAAGTGTTGTTGTATTGGGGGCAGGGGGCATTTTGCTCTTTAGACAACCTTCTCAAACTGCTGTAAAAGATGAGCCAACTCATCTTGTTGTTGCTAAAGAAGGAACCGTGGCATCCTCTGTTTTATTATCAGGGACAGTAACGGCAAAAAATGAACAATATGTTTATTTTGATGCTAGTAAGGGAGATTTAGATGAAATCCTTGTTTCTGTGGGGGATAAGGTTAGTGAAGGGCAGGCTTTAGTCAAGTACAGTAGTTCAGAAGCCCAGGCGGCCTATGATTCAGCTAGTCGAGCAGTTGCGAAGGCAGATCGTCATATCAATGAACTCAATCAAGCACGGAATGAAGCCGCTTCAGCTCCGGCACAAACTCCAGCTCCAGTCGCAGGAAATTCAGTATCCTCTATTGATGCTCAATTGGGTGATGCCCGTGATGCCCGTGCAGATGCAGCGGCACAATTAAGCAAGGCTCAAAGTCAGTTGGATGCAATGACGGTTCTCAGTACCCTAGAGGGAACTGTGGTCGAAGTCAATCGTAACGTTTCCAAATCTCCAACAGGAGCAAGCCAAGTGGTAGTTCATGTCGTAAGCAATGAAAACTTGCAAGTTAAGGGTGAACTATCTGAATATAACCTTGCTAACTTATCTGTCGGTCAAGAAGTAACCTTTACTTCTAAAGTTTACCAAGATAAGAGCTGGACAGGTAAGATTAGCTATATCTCTGACTACCCTAAAAATAATGGCGAAGCAGCAAGTGCAGCGGCTGCAGCAGCAGCTGGTAATTCTGGCTCTAAATATCCATATACCATTGATGTTACGAGTGAAATTGGTGATTTGAAACAAGGATTTTCAGTAAGCGTTGAGGTCAAGAATAAGAGTAAAGCCATTTTGGTTCCTCTAACAAGTGTTGTGACTGAAAATGATAAGAACTATGTCTGGGTGCTTGACGAGCAGAAAAAGGCTAAGAAAGTGGAAGTTGGTTTGGGCAATGCTGATGCAGACAACCAAGAAATCACTTCAGGTCTGACAAATGGAGTCAAGGTCATCAGTAACCCAACGTCTTCTCTAGAGGAAGGAAAAGAGGTGAAGGCTGATGAAGAAACTAATTAGTCTAAAAAATATCTGCAGAAGTTACCGTAATGGTGACCAAGAACTGGAGGTTCTCAAAAATATCAACCTAGAAGTGAATGAGGGTGAGTTTGTTGCCATCATGGGACCCTCTGGGTCTGGTAAGTCCACTCTAATGAATACGATTGGGATGTTGGATACACCAACCAGTGGAGAGTATTATCTTGAAGGCCAAGAAGTGGCGGGACTAGGTGAAAAACAACTAGCCAAGGTCCGTAACCAACAAATCGGATTTGTCTTTCAGCAGTTTTTTCTTCTATCTAAACTTAACGCTCTGCAAAACGTAGAATTGCCCTTGATTTACGCGGGAGTTTCGGCTTCAAAACGTCGCAAGTTAGCTGAGGAGTATTTAGACAAGGTTGAATTGACAGAACGTAGTCATCATTTGCCTTCGGAATTATCTGGTGGTCAAAAGCAACGTGTAGCTATCGCGCGTGCCTTGGTAAACAATCCTTCTATTATCCTAGCGGACGAACCGACAGGAGCCTTGGATACCAAAACAGGTAACCAAATCATGCAATTATTAGTTGAACTGAATAATGAAGGAAAAACCATTATCATGGTAACGCATGAGCCTGAAATCGCTGCTTATGCTAAACGCCAGATTGTCATTCGAGATGGAGTTATTTCATCTGATAGTGCTCAGTTAGAAAAGGAGGAAAACTAAGATGCAGAATCTGAAATTTGCCTTTTCATCTATCATGGCCCACAAGATGCGCTCTTTTCTTACTATGATAGGGATTATCATTGGTGTGTCATCGGTTGTTGTGATTATGGCTCTGGGAGATTCTATGTCTCGTCAGGTCAATAAAAATATGACCAAGTCACAGAAGAATATCCATGTCTTTTTCTCGCCTATCAAAAGCAAAGATGGTTCTTTTACCCAAAAGCAATCAGCATTGACAGTTTCTGGGAAAGAAGAGGAGGTTCCTGTTGAGCCACCAAAACCACAAGAATCCTGGGTCAGGGAGGCGGCTAAACTCAAAGGGGTGGACAGTTACTATGTAACCAACTCAACAAATACCACCCTGTCTTATAAAGATAAAAAAGTGGAGCGCGCTAGCTTGACAGGTGGGAATATTACCTACATGAAGGCAGTTGAAAATGAAATTGTTGCAGGAAGAAGTCTCATAGCTCAGGATTATAAAGATGTGGCCAGTGTCATTTTACTAGACCAAGAACTTGCTAATAGCCTGTTTGGATCTGCTCAAGAAGCTGTTAATCAGGTTATAGATGTTGGTGGCTTTAGCTATCGTGTCATTGGTGTCTATACCAGCGATGAGGCTAAGACTGCCAAGACTTTTGGTATTGGTGGACTTCCAATTACGACTAATATTTCTCTTGCCAACAACTTCAATATGGATGAGATTTCTGATATTGTCTTCCGGGTTAATGATACCAGTTTGACACCAACTGTGGGACCAGAATTAGCTAGAAAATTGACCGAGATTGCTGGTCTTCAGCAAGGGGAGTATCAGGTGTCAGATGCGACTGCAGCCTTCCAAGAAGTACAACAATTGTTCGGCTTTATAACTACGATTATTAGTGCCATTGCAGGAATTTCCCTTTTTGTTGGGGGGACTGGTGTTATGAACATCATGCTGGTTTCTGTGACAGAGCGTACTCGTGAGATTGGTCTTCGTAAGGCTTTGGGTGCGACACGTGCCAATATTTTAATCCAGTTTTTGATTGAATCCATGATTTTGACCTTGCTTGGTGGAGTTATTGGTCTAACCATTGCGACAGGCTTAACAGCTATAGCTGGTCTACTTTTGCAAGGATTGATAGCGGGTATAGAAGTGGGAGTATCAATCCCAGTTGCCCTATTTAGTCTTGCAGTTTCGGCTAGTGTTGGTATGATTTTTGGAGTCTTGCCAGCCAACAAGGCATCGAAACTTGATCCAATCGAAGCCCTTCGTTATGAATAGAATAAACAAGATGGACACTCGTCTATCTTGTTTTTATATAGATTTCCCTATCGAAAATCCTTAAAAATGTGATATAATGAAGTGTTAGAAAAACAGGTTTCATTTGCCTGGAAAGGAAAAATTATGTCTGAAAAGAATTTTTATATTACAACACCGATTTACTATCCATCTGGTAAACTTCATATTGGTTCTGCCTACACAACCATCGCCTGTGATGTCCTAGCCCGATACAAACGCCTGATGGGTTACGATGTCTTTTATCTGACAGGTCTTGATGAGCACGGTCAGAAAATCCAGCAGAAAGCAGAAGAAGCTGGCATTACACCTCAAGCTTATGTTGATGGGATGGCAGTTGGAGTCAAAGAACTCTGGCAATTACTAGATATCTCATACGATAAATTTATCCGTACAACTGATGACTACCATGAAAAAGTTGTCGCACAAGTCTTTGAACGCTTGCTGGCTCAAGATGACATCTATTTGGGTGAATATTCTGGTTGGTATTCAGTTTCAGATGAGGAATTCTTTACAGAAAGCCAGCTTGCAGAAGTTTTCCGTGACGAAGCTGGAAATGTGACTGGTGGTATCGCTCCATCAGGTCACGAAGTGGAATGGGTATCTGAAGAGTCTTATTTCCTTCGTCTTAGCAAGTACCAAGACCGTCTAGTAGAATTTTTCAAAGCTCATCCTGAATTTATCACTCCAGATGGTCGTCTCAATGAAATGCTTCGTAACTTTATCGAGCCAGGTTTGGAGGATTTGGCGGTTTCTCGTACAACCTTTACATGGGGTGTGCCAGTGCCATCTAATCCAAAACACGTTGTCTATGTTTGGATTGATGCCCTTCTTAACTATGCGACAGCGCTTGGATACGGTCAAGATGAACATGGTAACTTTGACAAATTCTGGAATGGAACAGTCTTCCACATGGTAGGAAAAGACATCCTTCGTTTCCACTCAATTTATTGGCCAATCCTTCTTATGATGTTGGATATCAAATTGCCAGATCGTTTGATTGCCCATGGGTGGTTTGTCATGAAAGACGGCAAAATGTCTAAGTCTAAAGGAAATGTTGTTTACCCTGAAATGTTGGTAGAGCGCTATGGACTGGATCCACTTCGCTACTACCTCATGCGTAGCCTTCCAGTTGGTTCAGACGGAACCTTCACTCCAGAAGACTATGTAGGCCGTATCAACTACGAATTGGCCAATGACCTTGGAAACCTCCTCAACCGTACGGTTTCTATGATTAACAAGTACTTTGATGGGCAAATTCCAGCCTATGTGGAAGGTGTGACAAAATTTGACAATGCTCTTGCTCAAGTAGCTGTTGAATCAATCGCTGACTACCATACACACATGGAAGCAGTTGACTACCCACGTGCCCTAGAAGTAGTATGGACTCTTATCTCTCGTACTAATAAATACATCGACGAGACAGCTCCATGGGTCTTGGCTAAGGATGAAGCGCTACGCGATCAATTGGCAAGTGTCATGAGCCACTTGGCAGCCAGCCTGCGTGTTGTAGCTCACTTGATTGAGCCGTTTATGATGGAAACCAGTCGTGCAGTCTTGACTCAACTTGGATTGGAAGAAGTAGCGAGCCTTGAGAACTTGAGTTTGGCAGATTTCCCTGCAGGTGTGACTGTTGTTGCCAAAGGAACACCAATCTTCCCACGTCTGGACATGGAAGAAGAGATTGCCTATATCAAGGAACAAATGGAAGGCAATAAACCAGCCGTCGAAAAAGAATGGAATCCAGATGAAGTTGAACTCAAACTCAACAAGGATGAAATCAAGTTTGAAGACTTTGATAAGGTCGAAATCCGTGTCGCAGAAGTCAAAGAAGTTTCCAAAGTAGAAGGCTCTGATAAGTTACTTCAATTCCGTCTGGATGCTGGTGATGGAGAAGATCGTCAAATCCTCTCAGGAATTGCAAAATACTATCCAAACGAACAAGAATTGGTCGGCAAGAAAGTTCAAATCGTTGCCAATCTCAAACCACGTAAAATGATGAAAAAATATGTCAGCCAAGGTATGATCCTATCAGCTGAACATGATGGACAATTAACCCTTCTCACAGTTGATCCAGCTGTACCAAACGGAAGTGTGATTGGGTAAAAATAGAGGCTCTATAATATTTGAATCTTTGTCTTGTTTCATGGGTTTAAGAAGATAACATGGAGTGAAATATAGTCAAAAAGCCGTTGCAAAGCGGTTTTTTGTTATAATTAATTGAAGAATGTAGAATCAAAGGAGAAAAATTTGATGAGATACATAACTCTTGGTCAAGGTGACAAAGAATTATCAGAAATTGTTCTCGGAATGATGAGAATAGAAGATAAGTCTGTAAAAGAAGTTGAAGAGCTTGTAGAAACAGCACTGTCTGTTGGAATCAATGCTTTTGACTTGGCTGATATTTATGGTCGTGGTCGTTGTGAAGAACTGTTAGGTCTTGTCCTAAAAAATCGTCAAGATTTAAGAGAAGAGATGTGGATTCAGTCAAAATGTGGAATTCGCATTGAAGAATTTACCTATTTTGATTTTTCTAAGGACTATATTATAAAATCAGTTGACGGAATTTTGCAAAGATTGAAGATAGATCATCTAGATAGCTTGCTCCTTCATCGACCAGATGCTTTGATGGAATCTGACCAAGTAGCAGAAGCCTTTGATCTCCTTTATAAACAAGGTAAGGTTCGAAATTTTGGAGTTTCTAATCAAAATCCTATGATGATGGAGTTGCTTAAAAAAGATGTCAAGCAGCCGTTAGCTGTTAATCAGCTACAATTGAGTGCGGCTTTTACACCAGGATTCGAATCAGGTTTTCATGTTAATATGGAAGATAGTCAAGCAGCTATGCGAGATGGCAGCATTTTTGAATATTGCAAATTACACGATGTGGTCATTCAAGCATGGTCTGTCTTACAATTTGGGTATTTTAAAGGGAATTTTGTTGGAAATGAGAAATTTCAAGCTTTAAATCAAGTACTTGATCGTTTAGCTATTAAATATGGAGTAACCTCTTCAACTATTGCCATTTCTTGGATATTGCGTTATCCAGCAAAAATGCAGGCAGTCGTAGGTACCACAAATCCTAATCACTTGAGAGAAGTTAGCCAAGCGGCAAACTTTAGCTTAACAAGAAAAGAATGGTATGAAATTTATCTTGCAGCAGGGAATAATTTGCCGTAAGTAGAAGCAGATGTAAATAAATCACAGTCAAAAAGCCGTTTTAAAGCGGTTTTTTTGTTATAATGAAGGGGAGAATTATTGATATTAAAGGAGAAAAACATGACATTTGAAGAGATCCTGCCTGGATTAAAGGCTAAGAAAAAATATGTACGTACTGGTTGGGGAGGTGCTGAAAACTATGTCCAACTTTTTGACACCATCGAGCAAAATGGGGTTGCATTTGAAGTGACACCTTATTTCCTAATCAACGTTTCTGGGGAGGGAGAAGGTTTTTCCATGTGGAGTCCGACACCTTGTGATGTTTTGGCGACGGATTGGGTAGAAGTGCATGACTAGACGTGTATTGATTACGGGAGTGAGTTCAGGGATCGGCCTGGCTCAGGCTCGACTTTTTTTAGAGAAGGACTATCAAGTTTATGGAGTTGACCAAGGTGAAAATCCACTCTTAGAGGGTGATTTCCACTTTTTACAGAGAGATTTGACCTTGGACTTGGAGCCTATTTTTGACTGGTGTCCTCAGGTGGATGTTTTGTGCAATACTGCTGGAGTTTTGGATGATTATAAACCACTTTTGGAACAAACAGCGCAGGAAATTCAAGAGATTTTTGAAATTAACTACGTGACTCCAGTTGAGTTGACTCGGTATTATTTGACTCAAATGTTGGAGAATAAAAAAGGGATTATTATCAACATGTGCTCTATCGCTTCGAGTCTAGCAGGAGGTGGTGGTCACGCCTATACTTCATCTAAGCATGCTTTGGCAGGATTTACCAAGCAGTTGGCTCTAGACTATGCTGGAGCTGGGATTCAGATCTTTGGTATCGCTCCAGGAGCAGTCAAGACAGCTATGACTGCTGCGGATTTTGAGCCAGGTGGTTTAGCGGACTGGGTGGCTAGTGAAACACCAATCAAGCGCTGGATTGAGCCAGAGGAAATAGCAGAGATTAGCCTTTTCTTAGCAAGTGGGAAAGCGAGTGCCATGCAAGGACAAATTCTGACAATAGATGGCGGATGGTCTTTGAAGTAGGAGGATCTGATGGAAATCAAAAGACACTTTGGAGTCTACGCTGTTTGCTTTGAAAATGGGAAGTTACTCTGCATTGAAAAAACGAGAGGCCCTTATCGACATCGGTATGATCTACCTGGAGGCAGACAGCAACTTGGTGAAGGACTGACGGAAACGCTGACTAGAGAAGTTATGGAAGAGACGGGATATGCTGTTAGAAGCTACTCCAATCCTCGAATCTACGATATTTTTGTCAGGGAAGAATTAAAAAATGTTATGGTTCACCATGTCATGGCCTTGTATGATGTTGAAATGAATGAGGAGGCACCTCAAGTTACGATTTCGGAAGCTGTATCTGATGGTGCGAATGATTCGCTGGGATATGTTTGGATGGATATTCAAAAAATCACAGAAGAAAATGCATCGCCATTAGTCTTGAAGGTTAAGACTGAATTATTAGGATTTCCAGAACTGGACAAGACTTCTTACATGAATTGGAAGGTGAATGATGAGAAACCAACTTGCCCTTAGTGGAGAAAAAATTCTTGAAAAAGTTTACCCACAACTATTTCACCACATTGGAATGATTCGTGGGGAGTATTTGTCGAGAGAGATCAACCAAAACATCCTGTTACCAAGTTGTCAGGAATTTGTAAAAGATTATCTAAACACTATTTGCTTCTTGTACTCAGATGAAGAGGTATGGTATCGTTTTTCTGAATTAACGAATACAGAAGCTAATTGTCTAAAGGGGACTAAAGAGTATTTTGATGAAAATCATCCCTTATTTGGATATAGAGGAACTAGGCGTTTGCTGGCGTGTCCGGATGAATTTCAGGCTGAAGCACATGTCGTTACAGAAGTTTATCAAAATAATCCCAATCTATCTATTATCTTTCCTTTTGTCAATGATGCTGAGCAGTTAAAGCAAGCTATTACAGTATTGCGTCAGCAGGGTTTTACTGGGAAAATCGGCACAATGATTGAATTGCCGTCAGCGTATTTTGACTTAGATAGGATACTGGAAACGGGCATTTCAAAGATTGTAGTTGGAATGAATGATTTGACTTCTTTTATTTTTGCCACTGTGAGAAACAGTCAATGGCATGATATGGAAAGTCCAATTATGTTAGATATGCTAAGAGATATGCAGGATAAAGCAAGGATGAAAAAGATTGACTTTGCTGTAGCAGGCTATCTGAATGATTCTTTCATACAAAAAATGAATCAGTTGAGTATCAAGTGCATTATTCACTACAGTTCTATTCTAGAGATTTTTGATTTAGAAATTGACCATCCAGATCATCTTAAACACATAAAAGAAGAAAGTAAAAAATTACAAAGGAGCACCCATGACACCGCAAGAAATGTGGAATGCATATAAGAAAATCAACCCCTCTATAGGAGATGAAATCGATGCTTGGGCTTTTGGAGTGGAACCAGACCTTTTAGCAGATTTGGTTTTAAAAGGCGAAAAAAAAGCAACAGCATCAGCCTACGACCTTTATGCACTAGAAGCCGAGTCTCTTCCTCAAGAAGGAACTTTTGATGTCATTTTAGATAGTCAAAATCAGGCTGTCTGTATTGTCAAAATTACAAAGGTTTCTGTCCAGCCCTTCAATCAAGTTTCTGCTCAACATGCCTTTAAGGAAGGAGAAGGTGACAAATCCCTAGCCTATTGGCGTCAGGTTCATGAGGATTGTTTCGCCGAGTGGCTGAGAGAAGAAGGACTGACTTTTACACCTGACAGCAAGGTTGTTTTAGAAGAATTTCGCAAGGTCTACCCACTGTAGACTATTAGAAGGAAGAAAGTTTTGGAAATCGCCGTCCAATCCTTTTTTCTTAAGCAAAACATGATATAATAAGTTTGTTTGAAGAAGAGCTTTAGCTCTTAAACTTAGAATAGGAGAAAATTATGCAAGCAGTTGAACATTTTATTAAGCAATTTGTTCCTGAACATTATGATCTATTTTTAGACTTGAGTCGTGAGACCAAGACGTTTTCAGGGAAGGTGACCATCACTGGTCAAGCACAGAGTGATCGTATTTCCCTTCACCAAAAAGACTTGGAAATCGCTTCTGTAGAAGTTGCAGGTCAAGCTCGCCCATTTACAGTTGACCATGACAATGAAGCCCTTCATATCGAATTAGCTGAGGCTGGTCAAGTTGAAGTGGTTATCGCTTTCTCAGGAAAAATTACAGACAACATGACAGGGATTTACCCTTCTTATTACACAGTTGATGGAGTCAAGAAGGAAGTCTTGTCTACTCAGTTCGAGAGTCATTTTGCGCGCGAAGCCTTCCCATGTGTGGATGAGCCAGAAGCCAAAGCAACTTTTGACCTCTCTTTACGTTTTGATCAAGCAGAAGGTGAATTGGCCTTGTCTAACATGCCAGAAATCGATGTTGAAAAACGTAAGGAAACAGGTATCTGGAAGTTTGAGACAACACCTCGCATGTCTTCTTACTTGTTAGCCTTTGTAGCAGGTGATTTGCAAGGGGTAACAGCGAAAACTAAAAACGGTACCCTCGTAGGTGTTTATTCAACCAAAGCCCACCCACTATCTAACCTTGATTTCTCACTGGATATCGCTGTTCGCTCTATCGAGTTTTACGAAGATTACTATGGAGTTAAGTACCCGATTCCTCAATCTCTCCACATCGCCCTTCCTGACTTCTCAGCTGGAGCTATGGAAAACTGGGGTCTTGTGACCTACCGTGAAGTTTACTTGGTTGTGGATGAGAACTCTACCTTTGCCAGCCGTCAACAAGTTGCTCTTGTTGTGGCCCATGAATTGGCTCACCAATGGTTTGGTAACCTGGTAACTATGAAATGGTGGGATGACCTTTGGCTCAATGAAAGCTTTGCTAACATGATGGAGTACGTCTGTGTGGATGCTATTGAACCAAGCTGGAATATCTTTGAAGATTTCCAAACAGGTGGTGTTCCATCTGCCTTGAAACGTGACGCGACTGATGGTGTTCAGTCTGTTCACGTCGAAGTGAAACATCCAGACGAAATCAATACACTATTTGATGGCGCTATCGTCTATGCCAAAGGAAGTCGCCTCATGCACATGCTTCGTCGTTGGCTAGGTGATACCGATTTTGCCAAAGGTTTGCATGCCTACTTTGAAAAACATCAATACAGCAATACAATTGGTCGTGACCTTTGGGATGCTCTTGGTCAAGCGTCTGGACGTGATGTCGCAGCCTTCATGGATTCTTGGTTGGAACAACCTGGTTATCCAGTTCTCACTGTCAAAGTTGAAAATGATGTCTTGAAGATTTCACAAAAACAATTCTTCATCGGTGAGCACGAAGATAAGAATCGCCTCTGGGTTGTACCACTCAACAGCAACTGGAAAGGCTTGCCAGATACACTTGAAACTGAAAGTATCGAAATCCCTGGCTACGCAGCTCTTCTTGCTGAAAACAAAGGAGCTCTTCGTCTCAACACTGAAAATACAGCCCACTACATTACCGACTATCAAGGAGACTTGTTGGATGCAGTTCTTGCTGACCTAGTTGAGCTTGATAACACAAGCAAACTGCAAATCGTCCAAGAACGTCGCTTGCTTGCTGAAGCAGGGCACATTTCTTATGCTGACTTGCTCCCAGTCCTTGATAAACTTGCTAAGGAAGAGTCTTACCTTGTGGTTTCAGCTGTTTCTCAAGTGATTTCTGCCCTTGAGCGCTTTATCGACGAAGAAACAGAAGCTGAAAAAGCATTCAAAGCACTAGTTGCTAAATTGGCTCGTCACAACTATGATCGTCTTGGTTTCGAAGCTAAAGAAGGGGAATCAGATGAGGATGAATTGGTTCGTCAGTTGGCCATTTCTATGATGATTCGCTCAAATGATGCAGAAGCTAGTCAAGTCGCTAGCCAAATCTTCGCAGCTCACAAGGAGAATCTTGCAGGACTTCCAGCAGCCATTCGTTCACAAGTTCTGATCAATGAGATGAAACATCATGAAACTAAAGACTTGTTAGCAGTTTATCTTGATACTTATACGCACGCAACAGATGCGGTCTTTAAACGTCAGTTGGCAGCAGCTCTTGCCTACAGTAAAGATGCGGACAATATCCAAACCTTGATTGCTTCTTGGAAGGACAAATTTGTGGTCAAACCACAAGACTTGTCTGCTTGGTACTTCCAGTTCTTAAGCCATCAAGCAACTCAGGAAACAGCTTGGTCTTGGGCGCGTGAAAACTGGGCTTGGATCAAGGCAGCTCTTGGAGGAGATATGAGCTTTGATAGCTTTGTTATCCTTCCTGCTCATGTATTTAAGACAGAGCAACGCTTGGCGGAATACAAGGAATTCTTTGAGCCACAACTTTCTGATCTTGCTCTTAGCCGTAACATCGGTATGGGAATCAAGGAAATTGCAGCGCGTGTTGACTTGATTAACCGTGAAAAAGCTGCAGTGGAAGCAGTTGTTCTTCAGTATGGAACTAAATAATCAAGACTAAATAAAAGAAAACTCAGCTATCTCATGTAAAATGCAGAGAGTTGAGTTTTTTTTAAGGCAAATTTGGTATAATGGTTTTAATAAGGAGGAGTTTCTCATGATAAAAATCTTATTAGTTGAGGATGACCTAGGCCTGTCAAATTCAGTATTTGACTTTTTAGACGATTTTGCGGATGTCATGCAGGTATTTGATGGAGAAGAAGGTCTCTACGAAGCTGAGAGTGGCGTCTATGACTTGATTTTGCTCGATTTGATGTTGCCAGAAAAAAATGGTTTCCAAGTCTTGAAAGAATTGCGTGAAAAGGGAATTACGACCCCGGTTCTGATCATGACTGCCAAGGAAAGTTTGGATGACAAGGGACATGGATTTGAACTAGGAGCGGATGATTATCTGACCAAACCTTTCTACCTAGAAGAACTCAAAATGCGGATTCAGGCCCTTCTCAAACGTTCAGGTAAGTTTAATGAGAACACCTTAACTTATGGAAATATTGTGGTTAATCTGTCTACAAATACCGTTAAAGTCGAAGATACTCCTGTCGAATTGCTGGGGAAAGAATTGGATTTACTAGTTTATTTCCTTCAAAATCAAAATGTTATTTTGCCGAAGACTCAGATTTTTGATCGTTTATGGGGATTTGATAGTGATACAACGATTTCGGTTGTTGAAGTCTATGTTTCAAAAGTCCGTAAGAAATTAAAAGGAACCACTTTTGCAGAGAATTTGCAAACCTTGCGCAGTGTTGGGTATATTTTAAAAGATGTTCAGTAAACTAAAAAAAACATGGTATGCGGATGACTTTAGTTACTTTATCCGCAACTTTGGTGTCTTTACCCTGATTTTCTCTACCATGACCTTGATTATTTTGCAGGTCATGCACTCGAGCCTTTATACTTCGGTGGATGATACACTCCATGGCTTGAGTAACAATCCTCAGGCAGTTATTCAGCTTGCGGTAAATAGGGCAACAGAAGAGATTAAAGATTTAGAGAATGCCGCTACAGATGCTAGCAAGACGGAGATAAAACCCAATGTTAGTTCAAATACAGAGGTCATTCTCTTTGATAAGAATTTTACCCAACTCCTTTCTGGAAACCGATTTTTGGGCTTGGATAAGATTAAGTTAGAGAAAAAAGAACTAGGCCATATCTATCAGATTCAGGTTTTTAATAGCTATGGACAGGAAGAAATCTATCGCATGATCTTGATGGAAACGAATATTAGTTCGGTTTCAACCAATATCAAGTATGCGGCTGTCTTGATTAATACCAGTCAGTTGGAGCAGGCCAGTCAAAAGCATGAGCAATTGATTGTGATTGTGATGGCAAGTTTCTGGATTTTGTCTTTACTTGCCAGTCTCTATCTAGCTAGGGTCAGTGTTAGGCCCCTGCTTGAGAGCATGCAGAAACAACAGTCCTTTGTGGAAAATGCTAGTCATGAGTTACGAACTCCACTTGCTGTTTTACAAAATCGTTTAGAGACCCTTTTCCGTAAGCCAGAAGCTACCATTATGGATGTGAGTGAAAGCATTGCATCGAGTTTGGAAGAGGTTCGAAATATGCGGTTTTTGACGACAAACTTGCTGAACTTAGCTCGTAGAGATGATGGTATTAAGCCGGAATTTGCTGAAGTTCCTACTAGCTTTTTTAACACGACTTTCACAAACTATGAGATGATTGCTTCTGAAAATGACCGTGTCTTCCGTTTTGAAAATCGCATCCATCGAACGATTGTCACAGATCAGCTTCTCTTGAAACAATTGATGACCATCCTATTTGATAATGCTATCAAATACACTGAGGAGGATGGTGAAATTGATTTTATGATTTCAGCGACTGATCGTAATCTTTATTTGCTAGTTTCCGATAATGGAGTCGGTATCTCAGCAGAAGATAAGAAGAAAATTTTTGATCGTTTTTATCGAGTGGATAAGGCTAGAACCCGTCAAAAAGGTGGTTTTGGTTTAGGATTATCCCTAGCCAAGCAAATTGTAGATGCCCTAAAAGGAACCATTACTGTTAAAGATAATAAACCAAAGGGAACAATTTTTGAAGTGAAGATTGCCATCCACACACCATCTAAAAAGAAAAAATAAAAATATCGCTCCGGATGGGGCGATATTTTGGATTTATCTTCTACGTTTTCGTTTGATAATAGACCGTTGAATTTTTAAAACAAGTAAGCTGGATCCGATTGCTGCGGCAAATGCAAGAGCAGTTGATAATTTTAATGCTAAAAATATAAAACTAAAGATAGCAATACAGATACAAAAAACAGCGATATTAACAAAAAATAGGATTTCCTTGAGATTGGCATCAGATTGCGCTTCAGGTGTATAATCTTGATATCGAGGAACCTGTTGGCTTAATTCTTCTTGATAGTCTACCTCATAGGACTGTAATTTTCTTACGGGCATTATTCTCTCCTTAACAGTACATACCTATTTTATCATTTTTTCAGCAGAGAATTATTACAGAAAGGTTACAATAAGAATAAAGTCCCTTTTCATTTTTAAAGAATGGCTGATTTTCCAGAAATGTGGTATAATTTTTCTTATGGAAAAGATTATCATTACAGCAACTGCTGAAAGTATTGAACAAGTTAAACAACTGCTCGAAGCTGGCGTAGACCGTATCTATGTCGGTGAGAAAGATTTTGGCCTTCGTCTGCCGACAACCTTTAGTCATGACCAATTGCGTGAAATTGCTAAGCTGGTTCATGATGATGGTAAAGAATTGATCGTTGCGGTTAACGCCCTCATGCACCAAGATATGATGGATCGTATCAAGCCTTTCTTAGACTTTTTGGAAGAAATCAAGACAGACTACATTACGATTGGGGATGCAGGTGTCTTTTACGTAGTCAACCGCGATGGTTATTCCTTTAAGACCATCTACGATGCTTCAACCATGGTAACTAGCAGTCGCCAGATTAACTTCTGGGGACAAAAGGCTGGCGCATCTGAGGCTGTTTTGGCGCGTGAAATTCCATCTGCTGAACTCTTCAAAATGCCAGAGATTTTGGAAATTCCTGCTGAAGTTTTGGTTTACGGAGCTAGCGTTATTCACCATTCTAAGCGTCCTCTCTTGCAAAACTATTATAACTTTACACATATCGATGACGAAAAGACTCGCAAGCGTGACCTCTTCTTGGCTGAGCCAAGTGACCCAGAGAGCCACTATTCCATTTTTGAAGACAATCATGGTACCCATATCTTTGCCAACAATGACCTTGATTTGATGACAAAATTGACAGAATTGGTAGAGCATGGTTTTACTCACTGGAAATTAGAAGGTCTCTACACTCCTGGTCAGAACTTTGTTGAGATTGCAAAACTCTTTATCCAAGCGCGTAGCTTGATCCAAGAGGGCAACTTTAGCCATGACCAAGCTTTCTTGCTGGATGAGGAAGTACGCAAGTTACACCCTAAAAACCGTTTCCTTGACACAGGATTTTATGACTACGATCCTGACATGGTTAAATAAAGTAAATGGATAGTTGAGAGAAGGAAGATGCAAACATTTCTTCTCTCAATTTTTCTTATTCTCCAATATTTTCAAAAAATAAGTAGGCTAGGATGCTCTATTTGATGGGATTTTTAAGACAAGTAGTGTTCTTGAGTTTGAAAATTATCCCATGTTTGCAGGTGCCAAATGGCCCTTTTTTTGGTATAATTTTTTATAATGAAAACGATTGGTAATCGCTATGTTGTGGTTGATTTAGAGGCAACTAGCACAGGTAGTAAGGCTAAAATTATTCAAGTGGGGATTGTTGTGATTGAGGACGGAAAAATCGTTGATCACTATACGACAGATGTCAATCCACATGAACCTTTGGATGCTCATATCAAAGAACTGACAGGATTGACAGACCAACGTCTGGCGCAAGCACCTGATTTTTCGCAAGTTGCTAGAAAAATCTTTGACTTGGTGGAGGACGGGATTTTTGTAGCCCATAATGTTCAGTTTGATGCCAATCTTTTGGCGGAAAATTTATTTTTTGAAGGCTATGAACTAAGAAATCCTCGTGTTGACACGGTCGAATTGGCCCAGGTTTTTTTCCCTGAACTGGAAAAATATAGCTTGCCGATTTTGTGTCGAGAATTAGGAATTCCTCTTAAGCACGCTCACACAGCCCTTTCAGATGCCCAAGCTACAGCGGAATTACTTCTTTTTTTACGAGAAAAGATGGCCCAACTTCCTAAAGGACTCTTGGAACGTTTGCTGGAAATGGCTGACGCCCTCTTATATGAGTCCTACCTGGTTATTGAAGAAATTTATCGCAGCCAATCTATCCTGAGTTCTCCAGACTTGGTCGAAGTTCAAGGACTGTATTTCAAGAAAACTGGAGCTTCCCTGGAGCCACGAAAACTATCCCAAGATTTTTCTAAAAATATTTCTCTGTTGAACCTTGAAGTGAGGGAGGAACAAGAAAGTTTTGCTAAAGAGGTTGGCTTGCTATTGAAAGATGAGCCTGTCTCTCTGATTCAAGCTCCGACAGGGATTGGTAAAACTTATGGATATCTCTTACCTGCTTTGTCCCAAGTGGAAAATCGTCAGATTGTCCTTAGCGTTCCGACAAAGATTCTTCAAAATCAAATCATGGAAGAAGAAGGTAAACGTCTCAAGGAAGTCTTTCATATAGATATTCATAGTTTAAAGGGACCACACAATTATCTGAAGTTGGATGCCTTTTATCGTTCCTTGCAGGAAAATGATGAAAATCGCTTATTTAGACGCTTTAAAATGCAACTCTTGGTCTGGCTGACAGAGACAGAGACAGGAGATTTGGATGAAATTGGGCAACTTTACCGTTACCAACATTTTCTAGCAGACCTTCGTCATGACGGGAATTTATCATCTCAAAGCTTATTTGTGACGGAAGATTTCTGGAAACGTAGTCAAGAAAGGGCACAAACCTGTAAATTATTAGTGACCAATCATGCCTATCTTGTAACCAGATTGGAAGATAATCCTGAATTTGTCAGCGACCGTTTATTGATTATTGATGAAGTCCAAAAAGTTTTGTTGGCTCTAGAAAATCTGCTTCAACAGACCTACGATATCCAGTCTATTATTGATTTAGTTGATAAGGCTTTAGTAGGAGAAGAAAACAGGATTCAACAACGAATATTAGAAAGTATTCGCTTTGAGTGTCTCTACTTGATAGAACAATTTCAGTCTGGCAAATCTAGGAAAAATATCTTAGATTCTCTTGCCAATCTCCACCAGTATTTTTCAGAATTAGAAGTAGAAGACTTTGGGGAACTGGTCCGCTATTTTACAGCTGACCGAGATTACTGGCTTGAAGCAATTGAAACGAGTCAAAAGAAAATTCAAATTTCCTCTACGAAATCAGGACGTATTCTCCTATCTTCTTTAGTACCTAATTCATGTCAAGTCTTGGGAGTGTCGGCTACTCTTGAGATTAGTCAGAGAGTTTCTTTGGCAGACCTGTTAGGCTATCCCGAAGCTAAATTTGTTAAGATTGAAGCTGGTAAAAAACAGGATCAAGAAGTGGTCTTGGTCAAAGATTTTCCCCTGGTAACAGAAACCTCCTTAGAAGTCTACGCCAAAGAGGTAGCTGATTTGCTGATGGATGTTCAAGATTTCCAGCAACCGATTTTAGTTCTCTTTACTGCTAAAGACATGCTTCTAGCAGTATCGGATTTACTTCCAGTTAGCCACTTGGCCCAGTATAAAAATGGGGATGTTCATCAACTGAAGAAACGCTTTGAAAAAGGTGAACAACAAATCCTGCTTGGTGCAGCAAGTTTCTGGGAGGGAGTTGATTTTTCAAGTCATCCTTTTGTGATTCAAGTTGTACCAAGACTTCCTTTCCAAAATCCTCAAGAGCCCTTGACGAAAAAGATCAATCAGGAACTAATTCAAGAAGGAAAAAATGCCTTTTATGATTATCAGTTGCCAATGGCCATTATTCGTTTAAAGCAAGCTTTGGGAAGAAGTATGAGACGCGAACACCAACGTTCCTTAACCCTTGTTTTGGATAAGAGAATTGTCGGAAAGCGATATGGCAAACAAATTGTGACTTCTCTAGCAAAAGAAGCGATTGTTAAAACCGTCTCTCAATCCGAAGTTGATGAGGCTATTGATAAATTTTTAAATGAACTTTGATAAATAGTATTGTATGAAAGTATAAGGTTAGTATATATGAAACGTTCTCTCGACTCTAGAGTCGATTATAGTTTGCTATTGCCGGTATTTTTTCTACTGGTTATTGGTGTAGTGGCTATTTATATAGCCGTTAGTCATGATTATCCAAACAATATTCTGCCCATTTTAGGGCAGCAGGTCGCCTGGATCGCCTTGGGGCTTGTGATTGGTTTTGTGGTCATGCTCTTTAATACTGAATTTCTTTGGAAGGTTACACCCTTTCTATATATTTTAGGCTTGGGACTTATGGTTTTACCTATCGTCTTTTATAATCCAAGCTTAGTTGCATCAACAGGTGCCAAAAACTGGGTATCGGTAAATGGTGTTACCTTGTTCCAGCCGTCAGAATTTATGAAGATATCCTATATCCTCATGTTGGCTCGTGTGATTGTCCAGTTTACCAAAAAACATAAGGAATGGAGACGCATAGTTCCGCTGGACTTCTTGTTGATTTTCTGGATGATTCTCTTTACCATTCCAGTCCTAGTTCTTTTGGCACTTCAAAGTGACTTGGGGACGGCTTTGGTTTTTGTAGCCATTTTCTCAGGAATCGTTTTATTATCGGGGGTTTCTTGGAAAATTATTATCCCAGTATTTGTGACTGCTGTAACAGGAATTGCTGGTTTCTTAGCTATTTTTATCAGCAAGGACGGTCGGGCTTTTCTCCATCAACTGGGAATGCCGACCTACCAAATCAACCGTATTTTGGCTTGGCTCAATCCTTTTGACTTTGCCCAAACAACCACTTACCAACAGGCTCAAGGACAGATTGCCATTGGAAGCGGTGGCTTATTTGGACAAGGGTTTAATGCTTCGAATCTGCTTATTCCAGTTCGAGAGTCGGATATGATTTTCACGGTTATCGCAGAAGATTTTGGCTTTATTGGCTCTGTCCTTGTTATTGCCCTTTATCTCATGCTGATTTATCGTATGTTGAAGATTACTCTTAAATCAAATAATCAGTTCTACACCTATATTTCCACAGGTTTGATTATGATGTTACTCTTCCATATCTTTGAGAATATCGGTGCCGTGACAGGTTTGCTTCCTTTGACTGGGATTCCCTTGCCTTTTATTTCGCAAGGAGGATCGGCTATTATCAGTAATTTAATCGGTGTTGGCTTGCTTTTATCGATGAGTTACCAGACTAATCTAGCTGAAGAAAAGAGCGGAAAAGTTCCATTCAAGCGGAAAAAGGTTGTATTAAAACAAATCAAATAAGGAGAAAATCATGGTAAAAGTAGCAGTTATGTTAGCTCAAGGCTTTGAAGAAATTGAAGCTTTGACAGTTGTGGATGTTTTGCGTCGGGCCAATATCACTTGTGATATGGTTGGGTTTGAAGAGCAAGTGACTGGTTCGCATGCAATCCAAGTCAGAGCAGATCGTGTCTTTGAGGGTGATTTATCAGACTATGATATGGTTGTTCTTCCTGGCGGCATGCCTGGTTCTGCACATTTGCGCGATAATCAGGCCTTAATTCAAGAGTTGCAAAGCTTCGAGCAAGAAGGAAAAAAACTAGCAGCCATTTGTGCTGCGCCAATTGCCCTCAATCAAGCAGGGGTATTGAAAAACAAGCAGTACACTTGTTATGATGGCGTTCAAGAGCAAATTTTTGATGGTCACTACGTCAAGGAAACAGTAGTGGTAGATGGTCAATTGACAACCAGTCGAGGTCCCTCGACAGCCCTTGCCTTTGCCTACGAGCTGGTAGAGCAATTAGGAGGAGATGCAGAGACTTTACGAACAGGAATGCTCTATCGAGATGTCTTTGGTAAAAATCAATAAAACGGGAGTCAACCTCTCGTTTTTTATGTGGAAAACTCAGGGAAATCATCGCTTTTTTAACGAAAAAATGGTATAATGAAAGCTATGAAATATCACGATTACATCTGGGATTTAGGTGGAACTTTACTCGATAATTATGAAACTTCAACAGCTGCATTTGTTGAAACATTGGCACTGTATGGCATCACACAAGACCATGACAGTGTCTATCAAGCTTTAAAGGTTTCTACTGATTTTGCGATTGAGACATTCGCTCCCAACTTAGAGAATTTTTTAGAAAAGTACAAGGAAAATGAAGCCAGAGAGCTTGAACATCCGATTTTGTTTGATGGAGTTTCTGATTTATTGAAAGATATCTCAAATCAAGGTGGCCGTCATTTTTTGGTATCTCATCGTAATGATCAGGTCTTGGAAATTTTAGAAAAAACCTCTATAGCAGCTTATTTTACAGAAGTGGTGACTTCTAACTCAGGCTTTAAGAGAAAACCAGATCCTGAGTCCATGATTTATTTAAGAGAAAAGTATCAAATTAGTTCAGGGCTTGTCATTGGTGATCGACCGATTGATATCGAAGCCGGGCAAGCTGCAGGACTAGCTACCCACTTGTTTACCAGTATCGTGAATTTAAGACAAGTATTAGACATGTAAGAAAAAGGAAAAAGATGACAGAAGAAATCAAAAATCTGCAGGCACAAGATTATGATGCCAGTCAAATTCAAGTTTTAGAGGGCTTAGAGGCTGTTCGAATGCGTCCAGGGATGTATATCGGGTCAACCTCAAAAGAAGGTCTTCACCATCTAGTCTGGGAAATTGTTGATAACTCAATTGACGAGGCCTTGGCAGGATTTGCCAGCCACATTCAAGTCTTTATTGAGCCAGATGATTCGATTACTGTTGTCGATGATGGGCGTGGTATCCCCGTCGATATTCAGGAAAAAACAGGTCGACCTGCTGTTGAGACAGTCTTTACGGTTCTTCACGCTGGAGGAAAGTTTGGCGGTGGCGGATATAAGGTCTCAGGTGGTCTTCACGGAGTAGGGTCCTCAGTTGTTAACGCCCTTTCAACTCAATTAGACGTTCATGTCCACAAAAATGGGAAGATTCATTACCAAGAATACCGTCGTGGTCATGTTGTCGCAGATCTTGAAGTAGTTGGAGATACGGATAAAACGGGAACAACAGTTCACTTTACACCGGATCCAGAAATTTTCACTGAAACAACAACCTTTGATTTCGATAAATTAAATAAACGGATTCAAGAGTTGGCCTTTCTAAATCGTGGTCTTCAAATCTCTATCACAGATAAGCGTGAAGGTTTCGAACAAACCAAGCATTATCATTATGAAGGTGGGATTGCTAGCTACGTTGAATATATCAACGAGAATAAGGATGTTATCTTTGATACACCAATCTACACAGATGGTGAGATGGATGATATCACAGTTGAAGTAGCCATGCAGTACACAACTGGTTACCATGAAAATGTCATGAGTTTCGCCAATAATATTCATACACATGAAGGTGGAACGCATGAACAAGGTTTCCGTACAGCCTTGACACGTGTTATCAACGATTATGCTCGTAAAAATAAGTTACTGAAAGACAATGAAGACAACCTAACAGGGGAAGATGTTCGTGAAGGATTAACTGCTGTTATCTCAGTTAAACACCCAAATCCACAGTTTGAAGGACAAACCAAGACCAAATTGGGAAATAGCGAAGTGGTCAAGATTACCAATCGTCTCTTCAGCGATGCCTTCTCTGATTTCCTTATGGAGAATCCTCAAATTGCAAAACGCATTGTAGAAAAAGGAATTCTAGCTGCTAAGGCTCGTGTGGCTGCCAAGCGTGCGCGAGAAGTCACTCGTAAAAAATCTGGTTTGGAAATTTCCAACCTTCCAGGGAAACTAGCAGACTGTTCTTCTAACAATCCTGCGGAAACAGAACTCTTCATCGTCGAAGGAGACTCAGCTGGTGGATCAGCAAAATCTGGTCGTAACCGTGAATTTCAGGCAATTCTTCCAATCCGCGGTAAGATTTTGAACGTTGAAAAGGCAAGTATGGATAAGATTCTAGCTAACGAAGAAATTCGTAGTCTTTTCACAGCGATGGGAACAGGATTTGGTGCAGAATTTGATGTTTCAAAAGCTCGTTACCAAAAACTTGTTTTGATGACCGATGCCGATGTCGATGGAGCCCACATTCGTACTCTTCTTTTAACCTTGATTTATCGTTATATGAAACCAATCCTAGAAGCTGGTTATGTTTATATCGCCCAACCTCCAATCTATGGTGTCAAGGTTGGAAGCGAGATTAAAGAATATATCCAGCCAGGAGCAGACCAAGAAATTAAACTCCAAGAAGCCTTAGCCCGCCACAGTGAAGGTCGTGCCAAACCAACTATTCAGAGGTATAAAGGTCTTGGTGAAATGGACGATCATCAGTTATGGGAAACAACCATGGATCCCGAACATCGCTTGATGGCCAGAGTTTCTGTGGATGATGCTGCAGAAGCAGATAAAATCTTTGATATGTTGATGGGGGATCGAGTAGAGCCTCGTCGTGAGTTTATCGAAGAAAATGCCGTCTATAGTACACTTGATGTCTAAAAAATAGGGAGAAGTAGTTCCCTTGGTCTAAAAAATATGATATAATCATTACGATTGTTTCAAGTAAAAAAGGAGTTTAATATGTCTGATAGTCTAGTAGTATATCTTATAATTGCAATTGCAATTATATTGCTGATTTCATATGCTATAGCAATTTATGTACGGAAACGCAATGAAAGTAAATTAGCAATTTTAGAAGAGAAAAAAGAAGAGCTGTACAATCTTCCAGTTAATGATGAAGTTGAAGCTGTAAAAAATATGCACTTGATTGGACAAAGTCAAGTGACTTTCCGTGAATGGAACCAAAAATGGGTTGACCTATCTCTTAACTCTTTTGCCGATATCGAAAATAATCTTTTCGAGGCAGAAGGTTATAACAATTCATTCCGTTTTTTTAAGGCTAGTCATCAAATTGACCAAATCGAGAGCCAAATTACCTTGATTGAAGAAGATATTGCGGCAATTCGCAATGCCTTGGCAGATTTGGAGAAACAAGAATCTAAAAACAGCGGTCGTGTTCTTCATACCTTGGACTTGTTTGAAGAGTTGCAACACCGAGTGGCTGATCATTCTGAAGAATATGGCCAAGGTTTATCTGAAATCGAAAAACAATTGGAAAATATCCAATCAGAGTTTTCTCAGTTTGTTACTTTGAACACTTCAGGTGACCCAGTAGAAGCTGCTGTGATTTTGGATAATGCTGAAAATCATATCTTGGCTTTGAGTCACATTGTTGACCGCCTGCCAGCGATTGTAAAAACATTATCTAAAGAGCTACCTGATCAATTGGAAGATTTGGAGGATGGTTACCGTAAGCTTTTAGATGCTAACTATCATTTTGCTGAAACGGATATTGAATCTCGCTTCCAATTGCTTTATGAATCTTTGAAGAAAAACCACGAAAATATTGCACAATTAGAGTTGGATAATGCTGAGTATGAAAATACTCAAGTTCAAGAAGAAATCAATTCACTCTATGATATCTTTACACGAGAAATCGCTGCTCAAAAAGTAGTAGAAGGCTTAGTTGCAACTCTTCCTACATATTTGAAACACATGAAAGATAGTAATGCTGTTTTAGTGGAAGATATTCAACGATTGAGTAACAATTACCTACTATCTGAAACGGATGTTAGTCATGTTCATAGATTACAAGCTGAGTTAGAATCTTTAGAAGAATCTGTATTGGAACTAACTTCTGAACAAGAGGAACATTCTGAACCTTATTCATTCCTTGAAGAACGTTTGGAAAACTTACAAGCTACTTTGAAGGAAATTGAAGATGAACAAGTTGAGGTTAGTCAACGTCTTGCTCAGATTGAAAAAGATGATATCAATGCTCGCCAGAAGGCAAATGTTTATGTTAATCGTCTTCACACAATTAAGAGATATATGGAAAAACGCAATCTTCCAGGTATTCCTCAGAATTTCTTACAGTTGTTCTTTACAGCAAGTAACCATACTGAAGAGTTGATGGCTGAACTAGAAGAAGCTCGGGTCAATATAGAAGCTGTGAACCGGATGCTTGAAATTGCAACAAATGATATGGAAGCACTTGAAGAAGAAACATATAATATTGTTCAATATGCAACGTTGACAGAACAATTGCTACAGTATTCGAACCGTTATCGCTCATTTGATGAACGAATTCAAGAAGCTTTTAATGAATCATTAGAAATTTTTGAAAAAGAATTTGATTATCATGCTTCATTTGATAAGATTTCGCAAGCTTTGGAAGTTGCAGAACCAGGTGTAACCAACCGTTTTGTCACTTCATACGAAAAAACACGTGAGACGATTCGTTTCTAACATAATAAAAAAGATTTGGTTCTGTGATAAGCAGCACCAAATTTTTTTTATTTATTTATAGTTTTTAAAAATGCCCAGTTACCAATTGATTTTGACCCATATTCTAAGTCCATATGGTCCAGTAATACATAATCGTTTTTTTCGTAGAATGAGGTATTTCTAGCTGTACTAGTTATGAGTCCCAAGTGTTTACAGCCTTTTGATTTGACATAAGGTTCAATCCCTTGTGTCAGAAAAGTACTGCCTATTCCCCGCCCCTTACTTTCTATATTGACAGCTAAAGCCATCAAATACCAATCAAACTCCCCTGATTGTTCTAAATGCTTTTTGGAACGTTTTACAAAGTCAAAGTATTTAAGGAGATTTTGTGGTCGAATGTAGCGAAAAATGTTTGTTCCTCCATTTCGTAGATAGGATAGTATACAGAAATCTTTTTGTTGCAAAAGGGCGACTGCAAGTAAGTCTCCATCCTGTTCCGCAATTAAACAGTTTCCCTTCTTAATATAGACTCTAGTAAGCAGAATTTGCAACGTTTCTACAAAAGCAGGATAGGAGTCAGGTTTCTTCAAATCATCAGTTATAATCGTTAAAAAGGGATAGTCAAGAAAGGAATTGGCTAATAATTTTCCAATTTTTTCGCTTTCTTCAATTCTTGCCTCTCTATATATGATGTCTCCCATGTTTGTCTCCTTAATTATCTACAAAATCTTGTATGACAAGATTTTATAGATAAAAAATTGGAGATGATTTAAAAAGCTAAATAAACCTAATTTTGTTCCATAAGGTTCAAAGCACTTTCTAATCTCTCCAAGATTTTATTTGGTTGGAATCGAAATTCCAATTAATTTTTCTGAATAGAGGGTTTTGATATTGGCCTCATCAATAGAGTCCTTATCAATTTTACGTTTCAAGAAAAATTCTTGAATAGCTTCGATTTCAGGTTCTCGAATAGCGCGGTGTTTGTTTGAGATGAGGATTTCATAGTGAAGCGGAGCTTGGGTAAAAATAACATCGGTATTCCCTGCAGAATAGACCTCAACAAGGGTTGCGTCTGTACTTTCTAGCTGGCTTTTAACAAGTTGCGAGTGTGAGTTTGTCGTATTGATTAGCTTCATAACATTTCCTCCGATTTTCTAATTCTATTATAGCACTTTTTGAATAAAGTGGCTGGATTTAGTCAATCTTATGCTGTTTTTTCCATGATTGGATTGCCCATTTATGGCTACCACGTTTGAGATTTTCAATAGCTTCATCAATAGGGAACCAGGCAATATGATTAAAGTCTTCTAGTGGCTTTTGCACTTCTTTGAAAGAAGTTGCTTCATAGAGGTAGGCAGGATTGTAGTAGTAGGTGTCACGATGACGAGAGTAGAAATATTCGTCAGCTTGTCCGTAATAGGCACCAATTTCAGCTGTGAAGCCAAGCTCTTCAATCAATTCACGTTTTAGGGCTTCCTGATGGTTCTCACCAGCTTCAATTTCGCCACCTGGTAGGAACCAAGCGCCATTGGGTGCTTGAACAAGAACAATTTGTTTTTGTTCAGCATCAGGTATAACTGCATATACGCCATAGCGTGAAACATAGTCTGTATTCGCTTTTTTTTCTCCGAAAGTTGGGTTTGCCATTGCATTTTCCTCATTATCTATTATCTTTATTATTATCTTAATGGACAAAGGCCTAGCTGTCAAGAATTTATAGTTATTTTAGTAAAAAGGAGCAGAAAATTTTCATTTTCTACTCCTTTTCTATAGGATTTATACTTCTTTTTCAGAAGTCTTTACTTCAGCTTTTTTGGCAGATTTGATTTGAATGTTACCCTTGCTGGTCATCACTGCCTTGAGGTCTTTTTCGCTTGGATTTTCAAGGTAGTAGTCAGTGATTGCGTCCTCAATATAGTCTTGAATAGTACGACGAAGTGGGCGTGCTCCCATTTTTGGATCATAACCAAGGTCAACCAATTTTTCCTTGACCTTGTCGGTTACATCCAAATGAATGTTGTTGCTAGAAAGACGTTTGTTAACATCTGCAAGCATAAGCTCGACAATCTGAAGGAGGTTATCTTTGCTGAGAGCCTTAAATTCGATAATACCATCAAAACGGTTCATAAACTCTGGGCTAAAGAAGTTACCGAGTTCACCAAGAACAGAGTTGGTACGTCCTTCTCTAGCAGCACCAAATCCAACGCTAGCTTCTGCCTTACCTGTACCTGCATTTGAAGTCATGATGATGATGGCGTCCTTGAAGCTAACGGTACGTCCTTGTCCATCTGTTAAACGACCATCGTCCAAGACCTGGAGGAACATATGCATGACATCTGGATGGGCTTTCTCTACTTCATCCAAGAGAATAAGAGAGTAGGGATTGCGGCGGACTTTTTCAGTTAATTGCCCAGCCTCGTCATAGCCGACATAACCTGGAGGGGCACCGACTAATTTCGCCACACTGTGTTTTTCCATATATTCACTCATATCAAAGCGAATCATGCTGTCAGCAGAACCAAAGAGTTCGATAGCTAATTGTTTGGAAAGTTCTGTCTTACCGACTCCAGTTGGCCCAACGAAAAGGAAACTTCCGATTGGGCGGTTAGGGGTACCGAGACCGACACGATTACGGCGAATAGCCTTGGCAATCTTATCGACAGCATCATCTTGTCCAATAACATGAGACTTGAGGTCTTCGGCTAGATGGATGAGTTGAGATTGTTCTTTCTCTTTTAAATCACCAACAGGAATATTGGTTTTCTGCTCGATAATGTGCTCAATGGTTTTCTCACTAATGATAGGAGTATCTTGGTCTGTGACCTTTTTCTTTTGCATTTCCTTATACTTGGCAATCTGGTCACGGAAGTAGGCGGCCTTCTCAAAATCTTCTTCTCGTGTAGCTTGAGATTTAAGATTTTCAGCCTCAATCAAGCGCTGATCGATTACTTTAGGATCCACAAAATTCAAGGTCAAGTTCATCTTAGAACCAGCTTCATCTAGGAGGTCAATGGCCTTGTCAGGCAAGAAGCGATCTTGGATGTAGCGATTGGACAGAGTTGCAGCTGCTTCAATTGCAGCATCGGTATACTGAACGTGGTGGTAGTCTTCGTATTTCTTTTGAATGCCTTTGAGGATAGTAATTGTTTCCTCCACTGTTGGTTCATCCACTTTAACAGGTTGCATACGACGCTCTAGGGCTGCATCTTTTTCAATGATACGGTATTCATTGAGGGTAGTAGCACCGACCAATTGCAGCTCTCCACGAGCAAGGGCGGGCTTGAGGATATTTCCTGCATCCATATTGCCATCGCCCGCAGAACCAGCACCGACAATTTCATGGATTTCATCGATAAAGAGGATGATGTCCTCACGTTTGCGAATTTCTTCCATGAGTTTTTGCATGCGTTCTTCAAATTGTCCACGGATACCCGTTCCTTGAACTAAGCTAACCACATCCAGACGGATGACTTGTTTTCCTTGTAGTTTATGGGGAACATCTCCATCAACTATTTTCTGAGCTAGACCTTCGACAACGGCAGTTTTTCCGACACCTGGTTCACCGATAAGAACAGGATTATTCTTGGTTCTGCGATTGAGAATTTCTATGACACGGATAATCTCATCGTCGCGCCCAATAACGGGGTCAATATCTCCACGACGGGCAATTTCAGTTACGTTGATACCAAATTCTTCCAGTAGGCCTTTTTCTTGGCTTGGTGGAGGAGTTTGAGCAGGTCCACGATTTTGGGAACCATAACCGCCATTTCCACCGTAACCTCCACCTGATTGGGTTGGGGGAGTCGGAGGAGTATTGTTAGAAGGCCTGAAATTGTTTAGGTCATTGAAGAAATCACCAAAGGGATCAAAGTCACGATTGTTCAGATCCGTAATACCTTTAAAGAGGCTATTGTTAGGATCTGTCTTGATAATCTTATAGCAGTTTTGACAGAGGTCAATTTGTTTTTGCTTTCCATTGAGATTGGTATAAAGATGAATCGTTGAGTCATTGATTTTACAGTTTTGACAAAGCATACATCTACCTCATTTCTTTATTTAGCCTGACCTGTTTAATGGTCAAAAATAGTCAAATTTCTATACTCTCATTATAACAGGATTGGGGTGTAAAGCAAGTAAAAAGATTGCAGCTTTGAGAAGTTGTTACAATGAAGAACTTTGTGGATTTGGACTATAAAAAAATCCTATTTGTGAGACAAAAAGGATTTTGGTTAGACATGCAGGGTGTAATCCCAGCTTGTTTTGTATTAGTAAAGAAGTTCGTAAATTTCCATTGCAATCAAGTCAATGCTATCAAACGTATAAGTTTCGCGAGCTTCGACATCACGAAGGGTAAAGATTGAGCCGTTTTCTTCGTCGTGACTGTATGCAACTTCTGCAACAACAACTCCTTCGCGTTCAAAATTACGTTTTAAATTTCCGCCGTCTTTTGCCATTGCTTCAAGGCGGTTGATGATTCTAACCAAATGTGATTCCATTTTGATTCTCCTTCATTTCTTATCGTTACTATTTTACCATAAAGGAGGCCAACTTGCCTAGAAAAAACTAAGATTTCTCGCTAATTCTACTAGCTTAAAGTTTTTTTGAATAAATTAGACAAAAGATTTGAATTTTAATTCAATTGATGTTATAATCATACAGTATTCTATTTTAGAAAGCAGTGTGACTATGAATTTTTCTTTTTTACCTAAGTATTTACCTTATTTTAACTATGGGGCTGTTGTGACGGTTCTCATTTCTATCTGTGTTGTCTTTTTGGGAACTATTTTGGGTGTTGTCTTGGCTTTTGGGCAACGTTCAAAGTTTAAACCGCTTGTTTGGCTAGCCAACTTGTACGTTTGGATTTTCCGCGGGACGCCAATGATGGTTCAGATTATGATTGCCTTTGCTCTTATGCATATCAATGCTCCGACTATTCAGGTTGGGATTTTAGGTGTTGACCTTTCTCGTCTGATTCCAGGGATTTTGATTATTTCTATGAACAGTGGTGCTTATGTTTCTGAGACTGTTCGGGCTGGGATTAATGCGGTTCCTAAGGGGCAGTTAGAGGCGGCCTATTCTTTAGGGATTCGTCCTAAAAATGCGATGCGCTATGTGATTTTGCCACAAGCTATCAAAAATATTTTGCCAGCATTGGGGAACGAATTTATCACTATTATCAAGGATAGTTCCCTCTTATCAGCTATCGGTGTTATGGAGTTGTGGAATGGAGCTACAACAGTTTCTACAACAACCTATCTACCTTTAACACCACTTTTATTTGCAGCCTTTTACTACTTGATTATGACCTCTATTTTGACAGTAGCCTTGAAAGCTTTTGAAAAACGAATGGAACAAGGAGATAAAAAATAATGACAGAGACCTTGATAAAAATTGAAAATTTACATAAATCTTTTGGAAAGAATGAAGTATTGAAGGGCATCAACCTCGAGATTAAAAGAGGAGAAGTTGTCGTTATCATTGGTCCTTCAGGAAGCGGAAAATCTACCTTGCTTCGTTCTATGAATTTGTTGGAAGAAGCAACAAAAGGGAAGGTTATCTTTGAGGGAGTTGATATTACGGACAAGAAGAATGACCTGTTTGCCATGCGTGAGAAGATGGGCATGGTTTTCCAACAATTTAATCTCTTTCCTAATATGACTGTGATGGAAAATATTACCTTGTCTCCTATCAAGACCAAAGGTGAAAGTAAGGAAGTTGCAGAGAAGAGAGCTAAGGAGCTTTTGGAAAAAGTTGGCTTACCAGATAAGGCAACTGCTTATCCACAGAGTTTGTCAGGTGGCCAGCAACAGCGGATTGCTATTGCGCGTGGCTTAGCTATGGAACCAGATGTTTTGCTCTTTGACGAGCCAACTTCAGCCCTGGACCCTGAAATGGTAGGTGAAGTGTTGGCTGTTATGCAAGACCTAGCCAAGTCAGGAATGACCATGGTTATCGTAACACATGAGATGGGATTTGCTCGTGAGGTGGCAGACCGTGTCATCTTTATGGCAGACGGTGTGGTTGTTGAAGACGGAACACCTGAACAGATTTTTGAACAAACTCAAGAACAACGGACTAAAGACTTCTTGAGTAAGGTTTTATAAGTTAGCTTTGTTTAGCTATTTGTAGCCAACTTTACATATAAAATATAGATTAATGAAAAGCTCGAACCGAGCTTTTTCTTATAGTTTGAAACTATAAGATAGCCTAGGAAAGAAGTGTTAGAGGGGATTAGCAGTTTTTGGTATAATGGAAGATATTTGAAAGAAAAGAGAAGTGATATGACACAGATTATTGATGGGAAGGCTCTGGCAGCTAAGTTACAAGGACAGTTGGCTGAAAAGACTGAAAAATTAAAGGAAGAGACAGGTTTAGTACCTGGTTTGGTAGTGATTTTGGTTGGGGATAATCCAGCAAGCCAAGTCTATGTTCGTAACAAGGAGAGGTCAGCCCTTGCGGCTGGTTTCCGTAGTGAAGTTGTGCGAGTTCCAGATACCATTACTCAAGAGGAATTGTTAGACTTGATTGCCAAATACAATCAAGATCCAGCTTGGCATGGAATTTTGGTCCAGTTACCATTACCAAAACATATTGATGAAGAGGCGGTTCTATTGGCCATTGATCCAGAAAAGGATGTGGATGGTTTCCATCCCCTAAACATGGGACGTCTCTGGTCTGGTCATCCAGTCATGATTCCTTCTACACCTGCAGGAATTATGGAAATGTTCCATGAATACGGCATTGACTTGGAAGGTAAAAATGCGGTCGTCATCGGTCGTTCCAATATCGTTGGAAAACCTATGGCCCAGCTTCTTTTGGCAAAGAATGCTACAGTGACTTTGACCCACTCACGGACTCATAATCTTGCCAAGGTGGCTGCTAAAGCAGATATTCTGGTTGTTGCAATCGGTCGTGCCAAGTTTGTGACTCCTGATTTTGTGAAACCTGGTGCGGTTGTCATCGATGTCGGGATGAACCGCGATGAAAATGGTAAGCTCTGTGGGGATGTGGATTATGAGGCAGTTGCCCCACTTGCTAGCCATATTACGCCAGTTCCTGGAGGTGTAGGTCCTATGACCATTACTATGCTGATGGAGCAAACTTATCAGGCAGCCCTTCGGACTTTGGATAGAAAATAAGAGAAAAATTTTCTGAGGAAAGTGTATTTTCTATAGCTATATCTAAAATGGCAGAAATGAATATTAAATTTTAGGAATAAGTTTATAAAAGGAGGTATGCGCCTCCTTTTTGTTGTATAATGGAGTGAGGTGATTAGATGATTTTAAAAATTTATAATGGGGAATATAGTTTACAATGGGATGGAATATACTACTTAGCACTAATTGATTATCCAAATATTCAAGAGTGGGAATTAGAAAAAATTGCTAAATTTATAGCTTACGAAAAACTTCATAAACGTCAAACAAGTATTGAGTGTGCTGATTCTTGTTTAAAAAAAGAAATTTTAGATTACATCTGTCAGCATCCCTTTCTGCCACCATTTACCCCTACAGATAAAAGAGTAGCCTCGACTTATGATCTACATAAGAGGTTAGTGACTTCAGACTACTGTAGTCATACTACGACTATAGATGCAGCGATTTCTATCTTTAAAACAGGTCAGCTCTTATCTGCTGTGAAAGCTTTTGGGCGAGATGCTGAGGAGTTGGTTTTGGATAGTAGAAATGCTGCATCGGATCCGATAGATTATTTTGACTATGTCATGTTAGGATGGTCAAATACAAGTTCTGGTTATCGATTAGCGATGGAGCGTTTATTAGGTCGAGCTCCTTCAGAGAAAGAATTACAAGACAAGTTTATTCCTGGAGTGAGTTTTCATTTTATCTATACAGATTTGATTAAAGTTACTGGTTATATTTTTGATGGCTACCATGTTGCAAAAATTAAGGACATGTTGAATTTATTTAGTGAGTTGTATATTTGTATTATTCCAACTCATAATAAGAGCCAATTTGAAAATATTATTCCAACTAAAATACAAGATAGGGTGCATTATCTTGACTATGCTGGAGAAGACTTAGAAGAGTGGACTAAGAAAGTCTATCAAGTTGTTTTAAAACAATCAGATAAAGGATAGTTGAGGAAAAAACGATGAAAGTGATTGATCAAACCTTATTAGAAAAAGTCATTATTGAACGTTCTCGTACTAGTCATAAAGGAGACTATGGCCGTCTGCTGTTGCTTGGTGGGACGTATCCTTATGGTGGTGCTATCATAATGGCTGCTTTGGCAGCTGTTAAAAGTGGAGCTGGTTTGGTGACTGTTGGAACAGATAGGGGAAATATCTCAGCTTTGCACAGTCATTTGCCTGAGGCTATGGCCTTTTCTCTTCAAGACCAGCAATTATTAAAAGAGCAATTGGAGAAGGCAGAAGTTGTCTTGCTGGGGCCTGGTTTACGAGACGATACTTTTGGAGAAAATCTAGTCAAACAGGTATTTGCTAGCTTAAAAAAGAATCAGATTTTGATTGTAGACGGAGGAGCCCTGACCATCCTTGCTAGAACAAGTTTGTCATTTTCTTCGAGTCAACTTATCCTAACTCCACACCAAAAAGAATGGGAAAAGCTGTCTTGTATTGCTATTGAAAAGCAAAACGAAGATTCAACAGCTAGTGCCCTAACTTCTTTCCCTCAAGGAACAATTTTGGTGGAGAAAGGTCCAGCTACTCGTATTTGGCAAGCTGGCCAGTCTGATTGTTACCAGTTACAGGTTGGCGGTCCCTATCAGGCGACTGGTGGTATGGGAGATACACTGGCTGGAATGATTGCAGGATTTGCAGGCCAATTTCGACAGGCCAGTCTCTACGAACGTGTGGCAGTAGCAACCCATCTTCATTCAGCCATAGCCCAAGAACTAGCTCAAGAACATTATGTGGTCTTGCCGACGGAAATCAGTAGTCATCTGCCCAAAATAATGAAAAAAATATCTCAAAAAGGCACTTGATAGTTCAGGCGCCTTTATATCTTTTAGAAAAATCCTTTAATCTTTCCAACGAGGCCATCTAGACCTTCAGAACCAGAAATCAACTGCTGAGCTTGAGAGAAGTATTCTCCAAGTTGGTCTTGATTTTCTGCAACAAATGTTTTTGCAGCTTCGAAATCTTTTGTTTCGATTAATTCTTTTACTTGGTTAAACAAATCTAATGGGTTCATCTTATTTCTCCTTTTCTGTACTTAACTATTTAATCATCTTTATGATAAAAAATCAACTGTTGTTGCTTTTAGCTAGGACCTGTTTTTATCTACAAGTTCTCATAACTAAGATTCTAACTACCAAAACAAGGTGGACATAAAAATAAAAATGTTCGGGTTTTTCCAGTGTATCCATGAAATAAAAACGGATACATGTTATAATAGAAATAGCTCTTTAATGGAGGTGTTTGAGTGGAAAATCTGAAGAAAATGGCAGGTATCAAGGCTGCTGAGTTTGTCAAGGATGGCATGGTAGTCGGACTTGGAACGGGGTCTACTGCCTATTATTTCGTAGAAGAAATCGGTCGTCGGATTAAGGAAGAAGGGTTACAGATTACAGCTGTAACGACTTCTAGTGTGACTAGTAAACAGGCTGAAGGGCTTAATATCCCGCTCAAGTCTATTGACCAAGTAGATGTTGTCGATGTGACGGTTGATGGAGCGGATGAAGTGGATAGCCGGTTTAACGGAATCAAAGGCGGTGGTGGTGCCCTTCTGATGGAGAAGGTTGTAGCAACGCCCTCAAAAGAATATATTTGGGTAGTGGATGAAAGCAAGCTAGTCGAGAAACTGGGTGCTTTTAAATTGCCAGTAGAAGTGGTTCAGTATGGCGCAGAGCAGGTTTTTCGTCGTTTTGAGCGAGCTGGCTACAAACCAAGTTTCCGTGAAAAAGATGGCCACCGTTTTGTGACGGATATGCAGAATTTTATCATTGACCTTGCCTTGGATGTCATTGAAGATCCAATTACTTTCGGACAAGAATTGGACCATGTCGTTGGCGTCGTGGAGCACGGCTTATTTAACCAAATGGTAGATAAGGTCATCGTTGCTGGACAAGATGGAGTTCAGATTTTAACTTCAACAAAATCAAAATAATCAACATAATAAGGAGATACACTATGTCAAAATTTAATCGTATTCACTTGGTGGTACTAGATTCTGTAGGAATCGGTGCTGCACCAGATGCTAATAACTTTGTCAATGCAGGGGTTCCAGATGGAGCTTCTGACACATTGGGACACATTTCTAAAACAGTTGGTTTGAATGTGCCAAACATGGCTAAAATCGGTCTAGGAAATATTCCTCGTGAAACTCCTCTGAAGACTGTTCCAGCTGAAAGCAATCCAACAGGATATGCAACAAAATTGGAAGAAGTATCTCTTGGTAAGGATACCATGACTGGACACTGGGAAATCATGGGCCTTAACATTACAGAACCTTTCGATACTTTCTGGAATGGATTCCCAGAAGAAATCTTGACAAAAATTGAAGAATTCTCAGGGCGCAAGGTTATTCGTGAAGCCAACAAACCTTACTCAGGAACGGCTGTTATCGATGATTTTGGACCACGTCAAATGGAAACTGGGGAGTTGATTATCTATACTTCAGCTGACCCAGTCTTGCAAATTGCTGCCCACGAAGACATCATTCCTCTGGATGAATTGTATCGTATCTGTGAATACGCTCGTTCGATTACCCTTGAGCGCCCAGCCCTTCTAGGTCGCATCATTGCCCGTCCTTATGTAGGTGAACCAGGTAACTTCACTCGTACAGCAAATCGTCGTGACTTGGCCGTATCTCCATTTGCACCAACTGTTTTGGATAAACTCAATGAAGCTGGTATCGATACTTATGCTGTTGGTAAAATCAATGATATCTTTAACGGTGCGGGTATCAACCATGATATGGGTCACAACAAGTCAAACAGCCACGGAATTGATACACTATTGAAGACCATGGGTCTTGCTGAGTTTGAAAAAGGATTCTCATTCACAAACTTGGTGGACTTTGATGCCCTTTACGGCCACCGCCGCAATGCTCACGGTTACCGTGATTGTTTGCATGAGTTTGATGAGCGCTTGCCTGAAATTATCGCAGCCATGAGAGAGAACGACCTTCTCTTGATTACTGCGGACCATGGAAATGACCCAACCTATGCAGGAACAGACCACACTCGTGAATACATTCCATTGTTGGCCTATAGCCCTTCCTTTAAAGGAAATGGTCTCATTCCTGTCGGACATTTTGCAGATATCTCAGCAACAGTTGCGGATAACTTTGGTGTTGAAACTGCCATGATTGGGGAAAGTTTCTTAGATAAATTGGTATAAGATGACGCGATATGCTTTACTTGTTCGGGGCATTAATGTCGGTGGGAAAAATAAAGTTGTCATGGCGGAGCTTCGGCAAGAACTGACAGAGTTGGGACTGGAAAAAGTTGAAACCTACATCAACAGTGGCAATATTTTCTTTACTTCGACAGCTCCCAAAGCCCGATTGGTTGAAAAGTTAGAGGCTTTCTTTGCAGTCCATTATCCATTTATTCAGAGCTTTTCTTTGCTGAGTCAGGAAGATTATGAAGAAGAGCTGAATAATCTGCCAGATTGGTGGATCAAAGATTTGGCACGAAAGGATTTCCTCTTTTACACTGAGGGATTGGATGTTGTTCAAGTCATTGAGACAGTTGAAAGTTTGGAATTGAAAGATGAAATCGTTCATTTTGGAAGACTTGGGATTTTCTGGGGGAAATTCTCTGAGGAATCCTACTATGCAACTGCCTATCACAAATACTTACTCAAGATGCCTTTCTACCGCCAAATCACCATTCGTAATGCTAAAACTTTCGACAAAATCGGTCAAATGCTAAAAAATAATAAAGGAGACATACAATGACATTTTTAGATAAAATCAATGAAACTGCTGCCTTCCTGAAAGAAAAGGGTATCCTAGCGCCTGAGTTCGGTCTAATCCTTGGATCAGGACTTGGAGAATTGGCAGAAGAAATCGAAAATCCAGTTGTAGTAGATTATGCAGATATCCCAAACTGGGGCCGTTCTACAGTAGTCGGACACGCTGGTAAATTGGTATATGGAGAACTTGCAGGTCGCAAGGTCTTGGCTCTTCAAGGTCGTTTCCATTTCTACGAGGGAAATCCTCTTGAAGTCGTGACTTTCCCAGTACGTGTGATGAAAGTTCTCGGATGTGAAGGTGTCATTGTAACCAATGCAGCTGGAGGTATTGGATTTGGGCCTGGTACCTTGATGGCTATCTCAGACCATATCAATATGACGGGGCAAAACCCATTGATGGGTGAAAACTTGGATGAATTTGGTCCACGTTTCCCTGATATGTCTAAAGCCTACACACCAGAATACCGTGCTACTGCCCATGAAGTGGCTAAAAAACTTGGTATCAAGCTTGATGAAGGTGTCTATATCGGTGTAACTGGTCCGACTTATGAAACACCAGCAGAAATTCGCGCCTATAAGACACTGGGAGCAGATGCAGTTGGTATGTCGACTGTTCCTGAAGTGATTGTGGCAGCCCACTCAGGTTTGAAAGTTCTCGGTATTTCATGTATTACTAACCATGCTGCAGGCTTCCAAGAAGAACTTAACCACGAAGAAGTTGTAGAAGTGACTGAACGTGTTAAAGGCGACTTCAAAGGCTTGCTTAAAGCGATTCTTGCAGAATTGTAATCAATACTTATCATAGAAAGGTAGAGTGAAGTGTTCTGATTTGAACACGAGCGGAAAACTCGGAAAATAGATAATCTGACTGAGAAATCAGGATTTCTCGTCAGATTCCTAATTTTCAGTCGTTTTCTTCTCGCTCTTTGTATCATAAACTATGTCTATCCATATTGCTGCTCAGCAGGGTGAAATTGCTGATAAAATTCTTCTTCCTGGGGATCCGCTTCGTGCCAAGTTTATTGCGGAGAATTTCCTTGAAGATGCTGTTTGTTTTAACGAAGTGCGTAACATGTTTGGTTACACTGGTACTTACAAGGGTCACCGTGTATCTGTTATGGGAACTGGGATGGGAATGCCATCTATCTCGATTTATGCGCGTGAGTTGATTGTTGATTATGGTGTGAAAAAATTGATCCGTGTGGGCACTGCGGGCTCTTTGAATGAGGATGTCCATGTTCGTGAATTGGTTTTGGCGCAAGCAGCTGCAACCAACTCAAATATTGTCCGTAATGACTGGCCACAGTATGATTTTCCACAAATCGCTAGCTTTGACTTGCTAGATAAGGCTTATCATATCGCAAAAGAACTTGGTATGACTACTCACGTGGGAAATGTCTTGTCATCTGATGTCTTTTATTCAAACTATTTTGAAAAGAACATCGAGCTTGGTAAATGGGGAGTTAAGGCTGTGGAAATGGAAGCAGCAGCGCTTTACTATCTTGCTGCCCAACATCATGTTGATGCGCTAGCTATCATGACAATCTCAGATAGCTTGGTCAATCCAGATGAAGATACAACCGCAGAAGAACGCCAAAATACCTTCACCGATATGATGAAGGTTGGTTTGGAAACCTTGATTGCTGAATAAAAGGGAACACAAAAGGAAGATTTTCTGGATGAAAATCTTCCTTTTTTAGTCATTCAGTCCATACTGTGACCTAAATGAATGTTGCTCTATCGTCTATTTTTTAAGAGATCGCAAAAAACAATCAATCTCTGCTTGAGAATGGAGAATATGCATCTTTTCTGGGTAAGTATTGTTTAAGTATTGGTATCTATCCTTAGCATTTTTTGTTCGCCCATCCCAGAGAATCCATCTGATAAACTCCCAATTAAATTGTTCTTGACAACCTTCTGCCATACTTTCTCTGACCTTGCCTCGGTATTTGAGATAACGTTTAAAAGCCCGAAATAGACAAGTCCATGGTGAAAAGTTGAGAAAGATAATTTGGTCAGCTTCCTGCATTCTTTCCTCATATAAACACCAAGAATAATTTCCATCAATGACCCAAGATTCATTCTTTGTGAGAAAGTTTTTCATCTCGGTCAACATCCATTCGCGGTCACTGTCTTGCCAACCAGGTTGAAATTGGAGTGTGTCCATGTGAAGTTTTGGGATGGAGTAGTAGTGAGACAACTTTTCTGCTAGAGTTGACTTACCAGCACAAGAATATCCAATAATCGCGATTTTCATTTTCTACCTTTTCCTATTTGAGGACAAAAAAACAGCCTCTATGGACTGTTTCTTATTTAGCAAGTTTAGCTGAAAGACGAGCTTTGTCGCGGCTTGCTTTGTTTTTGTGAATCAAACCTTTAGTTTCTGCTTTATCGATAGCTGAGCTAGCAGCACGGAAAAGTTCTTCAGATGGGTTTGCTTCGAAAGCTTTGATAGCAGTACGCATAGCTGATTTTTGAGCTGAGTTCTTTTCGTTTTGTTTAACGTTCAATTCAGCGCGTTTGATAGCTGATTTAATGTTTGCCAATGTTCTTACCTCCATATTTACTAACTATACCATTATATCTGAAAACTTACGTTTTGACAAGGGAAAATTACTTTTTTAAGTAAATTTCATCGATTTCATGGTTCTTTGTTTTATGCAGAATCACTTCCGCACGGTTTCTGGTTGGTTCAATATAATTTTGTAGATTTGTGAGATTGATACTGGTCCAGACCTGATGGGCAAAGGATTCCACTTCCCCAATCGGCATTTGTGTAAAACGATAATAGTAGCTATCAGGATCGTTTTGGGCTAGGCTCAGCATTTTCAAGAAACGGTCCAGATACCAACTCTCGATGTCATCGACTGCAGCATCGACATAGATGGAAAAGTCAAAGAAGTCAGTAATGTAGAGACGCTCGTTTTGTGGATTTTGAAAGACATTTATTCCTTCAACAATGACAAAATCAGCAGCTTTGACGCTTTGCTTTTCCTCGGGTACGATGTCGTAGACTTCATGAGAATAGACAGGAATATCTACATCTTGTCCATTTTTGATGTGATCCAGGAAGTTGAGAAGAGCTTCCATATCATAGCTTTCAGGAAATCCCTTGCGATTTAAAATCCCTTGTTCAATCAAGGTCTGGTTGGGATAGAGAAAGCCGTCAGTTGTTACCAACTCAACCGTAGCATCTGTAAGTGTACGGGACAGTAGGATTTGAAGTAGGCGACTGGTTGTGGATTTTCCAACGGCAACACTCCCAGAAACCCCAATGATAAAAGGCTGGGATTTACTTTCACGTTGAAGGAAAATCCCTTTTGAAAATGCCAAATCATCCTTGGTACGCTTGTAAATCTGGATGAGATGGGCTAGGGGTAGATAGACATCGGTAACATCCTGTAAACTAATCTGGTCATTAAAACTCTTGATGGATTCTAATTCCTCTTCTGTCAAAGGAGGTGTTGTCTTTCGATGTAACGATTGCCAAGTCTGGCGGCTGATTTTTTCAAAATGTAAAAATTCGTTGGTCATTTGTTTTCCCCTAGATATTTTGTTTATCATACCATAAAAAGCTAAAAAAATAAAGCGGTTTCTTGAATGCAGTCAGTCAAAATTATATAATAAAGGTAGACGGAGGATGAACAATTTATTGATGAAGTAGGAGCTACTTTCTACTGATTTATAAGCTTATAAAGGGGGCTTTGAAGTTTACAACTTATAGGAGGTGTATTATGAAAATCTTAAAACGTTACATATTGGAACTCTGTTTTATTTTAAGTTTCGCCTTACCTTTTATAAAAGGAGCCAATGCGGATAATGGTAGACGCTTTGTGGAAATATATTACGGTTTTACTTTTTTGATGGAACATGCCATTGTAGCAGTTGTCTTTCTTTGTTCACTCTTGATTGCTTGGCTACTAAAAAAACGGTGGGCGAAAAGGCTTGCTGCTGGAAGTTATCTATTTTTGATTTTATGGATTGCTACAGAAGGGTATCTCTTCCGCATGTCGCTAGAAGATTTAATCCGACTTTGGACAAGTTTGGAAATCCTGACACGAACTTATCAGTTGGGCTTTTATCTAAACATCTTATTGGGAATCTTATTGATAATGAAGCATTTGAAGGTCAAACAATAGTAATCAAAATGTGCCTGATTACAGACTGTAGACTATGAGATATCTGCTCCTACATGCTTTGTTATTCGTTTATAAAAGTTGAAAGAGATTGAAGAAAAGGTTTTACTTACTAGCTTTCTTCAGTCTTTTTCATTTTGTCATCAATTTGTAAACGATTTACAATTTAAGGCAAATTATGGTAAAATAGTTTCATGAGTAAAATGTATTATGCAGAAAATCCTGACGCTGCTCACGACATTCATGAGTTGAGAGTGGACTTGTTGGGAGAAAAAATGACCTTTTTGACGGATGCGGGTGTTTTTAGCAAGAAAATGGTTGACTTCGGAAGTCAACTCTTGCTCAAGTGTCTAGAGGTCAACCAAGGAGAAACTGTCCTTGATGTAGGCTGTGGTTATGGGCCTTTGGGTTTGTCCTTGGCTAAGGCTTTTGGAGTTCAGGCGACCATGGTCGATATCAATAATCGTGCCTTGGATTTGGCGCGACAAAATGCTGAACGAAATAAAGTAGAAGCGACGATTTTCCAGTCCAACATCTATGAACAAGTTGAAGGGAAATTTGACCATGTCATTTCCAATCCCCCTATCCGTGCAGGCAAGCAAGTGGTTCATGAAATCATTGAGAAAAGTAAAGATTTCTTGGAAACTGGTGGGGATTTGACAATCGTTATCCAGAAAAAACAAGGGGCTCCAAGTGCCAAGTCCAAGATGGAAGATGTGTTTGGCAATTGTGAAATCGTCAAAAAAGATAAGGGATACTATATCCTTAGAAGTGTGAAAGAATGAGAGCAGTTGATTTAATCCAAAAAAAACGAGATGGTCAAGAATTGACTTCGAGTGAAATTGAATGGTTAGTTGAAGGCTATGTGTCAGGAGCTGTTCCTGATTATCAGATGTCTGCTTTTGCTATGGCTGTTTATTTCAAAGGAATGACGACTCGAGAAATCTCTGATCTGACTATGAAAATGGTTAAGACTGGTCAAGAGTTTGATTTATCTGCTATTGATGGGGTTAAGGTTGACAAGCATTCTACTGGGGGTGTTGGTGATAAGGTAACCTTGATTTTGGCTCCCCTTGTTGCTAGCTTCGGTGTGCCTGTGGCAAAAATGAGTGGTCGTGGTCTCGGCCATACGGGCGGTACGATTGATAAATTGGAGTCCATTGAGGGCTATCAAGTAGAACGTAGTCAAGAGGATTTTATTCGTCAAGTACAGGACATTGGTGTATCTGTCATTGGGCAATCAGACCAGCTGGTCAAAGCGGATAAGCTTCTCTACGCCCTACGTGATGTGACCGCAACTGTTGACACGATTCCTTTGATTGCTAGTTCGGTGATGAGCAAGAAAATTGCGGCAGGGGCGGATGCTATTCTGCTAGACGTGACTGTCGGTGAGGGTGCCTTCATGAAGACGGTTGATGAGGCGCGTGAATTGGCTCAAACCATGGTGGAACTTGGTAAGGCAGTTGGTAGAAAAACGGTAGCAGTCATTACGGATATGAGTCAGCCCTTGGGACGAGCAATTGGAAATCGCCTCGAAATTCTTGAAGCACTGGAGACTTTACAAGGTCAAGGTCGTCAGGATATTACCCATTTTATATGCGAATTGGCTCAAATTATGCTTGGTTTAGCAAATGTAAACAAGACAGTTGAAGAAGTTCACCAACATCTTGAGAATGGTCAAGCGCTGGCTAAGTTTGAGGAAATGGTCCAAGCCCAAGGTGGAGACTTGGAAGACCTCTATCGTCCTGTCAATGTTACCCATGTGGTGGAAATCCCTGCCCAGGAAACGGGTGTCATTTCAGCTCTTCCAGCTATGGAATTTGGGCTTTATGCTATGAGACTGGGGGCAGGCCGTGCAGTCAAGTCTGATGCCTTGGACTATGAGACAGGAATTGTTTTTGAAAAGAAAGTTGGAGATTCCGTTCAAAAGGGAGAAATTGTTGCAAAAGTATACACAAATGGAAAAATTTCTCCTCAGCTAGTTACAGATTTTCAAAAATATGTTAAAATAAATGACAGGGTGCAAAGTTTACGAGAAATTATAGAAATCATCTCATAAACCGCAGGAGAATCCGAATATGAAATTAAATAAATATATCGATCATACGCTTTTAAAACAAGATGCAACAGAAAATCAAATTGATTGTTTGTTGTCTGAAGCTAGAGAGTATGATTTTGCCAGTGTTTGCGTTAATCCGACCTGGGTTGAATATGCTAAAAAAGGGCTTGAAGGCACAGATGTCAAGGTCTGCACAGTAGTAGGTTTCCCCTTGGGAGCAACAACTTCAACTGTGAAAGCTTTTGAAACCAAGGAAGCTATCCAAAATGGTGCAGATGAGATTGATATGGTGATCAATGTTGGAGCTCTCAAATCAGGTAATTTAGCCTTGGTTGAGTCAGATATTCGCGCAGTCGTGGAAGCAAGTGGTGACAAGTTAGTGAAAGTCATTATTGAAGCTTGCCTTCTGACAGACCAAGAAAAAGTTGTGGCTTGCCAATTAGCTCAAAAAGCTGGAGCTGATTTTGTTAAAACATCTACTGGCTTTTCAACTGGTGGTGCGACGGTAGCAGATGTTACATTAATGCGTGAAACAGTTGGACCTGATATGGGAGTCAAGGCTGCTGGCGGAGCTCGTTCTTATGAGGATGCTCTTGCCTTTGTGGAAGCAGGTGCGACTCGTATCGGAACGTCAGCTGGGGTAGCTATTTTAAAAGGAGAATTGGCTGATGGCGACTACTGAGTTGATTGAACTAGCAATTGAAACCAGCAAGAAAGCCTATGTGCCCTATTCTCATTTTCCAGTCGGAGCTGTTTTAGTGGCGAAAGATGGTAGCACTTATACAGGTGTCAATATTGAGAATGCTAGTTATTCTTTGACCAACTGTGGGGAACGTACAGCGATTTTTAAAGCAGTTTCTGAAGGCCAAAGAGAATTTTCAGAATTGATTGTCTATGGAGAGACTGAAAAACCAATTTCGCCATGTGGTGCTTGTCGCCAAGTGATGGCTGAATTTTTTGAACAAGATCTAAAAGTGACCTTAGTCGCAAAAGATAAATCGACGGTCGAGATGACGGTCGGGGAGTTACTTCCATACTCTTTTACAGACTTAAACTAGTCTGAGTCGCTCTCTGAGTGGCACGGTCCTTGTGGCCAACCAATCCATACTTGCAACATCGTTGCACATCTTATTTAGGAGGTTCAGTAATGAACAAGAAACAATGGCTAGGCCTTGGTCTAGTTGCAGTGGCAGCAGTTGGACTTGCTGCATGTGGTAACCGCTCTTCTCGTAACGCAGCTTCATCTTCTGATGTGAAGACAAAAGCAGCAATCGTCACTGATACTGGTGGTGTTGATGACAAATCATTCAACCAATCAGCTTGGGAAGGTTTGCAAGACTGGGGTAAAGAACATAATCTTTCAAAAGATAAAGGTTTCACTTACTTCCAATCAACAAGTGAAGCTGACTATGCTAACAACTTGCAACAAGCGGCTGGAAGTTACAACCTAATCTTCGGTGTTGGTTTTGCCCTTCACAATGCGGTGGAAGAAGCTGCAAAAGACCACTCTGATTTGAACTATGTCTTGATTGATGATGTGATTAAAGATCAAAAGAATGTTGCTAGCGTAACATTTGCTGATAACGAAGCTGCTTACCTTGCGGGTGTTGCAGCAGCTAAAACAACTAAAACAAAACAAGTTGGTTTTGTAGGTGGTATTGAGTCTGAAGTTATCTCACGTTTTGCAGCTGGATTTAAGGCTGGTGTTGAGTCAGTAGATCCATCTATCAAAGTACAAGTTGACTATGCTGGTTCATTTGGTGATGCTGCTAAAGGTAAAACAATTGCAGCAGCACAATACGCAGCTGGTGCAGACGTTGTTTATCAAGCAGCAGGTGGAACAGGTGCTGGTGTCTTTGCAGAAGCAAAATCACTCAACGAAAGCCGTTCTGAAAGTGAAAAAGTTTGGGTTATCGGTGTTGACCGTGACCAAGTAGCAGAAGGTAAGTACACTTCTAAAGATGGCAAAGAATCAAACTTCGTTCTTGTATCTACTTTGAAACAAGTTGGTACAACTGTAAAAGATATTGCTAACAAAGCAGAAAAAGGTGAATTCCCTGGCGGTCAAGTGATCGTTTACTCATTGAAAGATAAAGGGGTTGACTTGGCAGTAACAAACCTTTCAGAAGAAGGTAAAAAAGCTGTTGAAGATGCTAAAGCTAAAATCCTTGATGGAAGCGTAAAAGTTCCTGAAAAATAATGGATGGAAGTCATTTCTTAGGAAGCGGCCCTCGGCCGCTTTTTTAAGAGTTGAGACAAAGTCATTTTGTCTCAGTAAAGCTTGCTACTAGGCAAACTAGCAAGTTTTATTGAAATAAAATAAGACTCTGAAAGGAAGAGCACATGGCACACGAAAATGTCATTGAGATGCGTGATATTACCAAGGTGTTTGGTGAATTTGTTGCCAACGACAAAATCAACCTGCACCTACGAAAAGGTGAAATTCATGCACTTTTAGGAGAAAATGGGGCTGGTAAGTCCACGCTCATGAACATGTTAGCAGGGCTTCTTGAACCAACTAGTGGTGAAATTGTGGTCAACGGTCAAGTTGTCAATCTCGATTCACCATCTAAAGCGGCTAGCTTGGGAATCGGAATGGTTCACCAGCACTTTATGTTGGTAGAAGCCTTCACAGTGGCTGAAAACATCATTTTAGGTAGTGAATTGACTAAAAATGGTGTGCTAGATATCGCTGGAGCTAGCAAAGAAATCAAGGCTCTTTCTGAACGTTATGGCTTAGCTGTTGACCCTTCTGCCAAGATAGCAGATATCTCAGTTGGAGCCCAACAACGTGTAGAAATTTTAAAAACCCTTTATCGGGGGGCTGATATCCTTATCTTTGACGAACCAACGGCTGTCTTGACTCCATCAGAAATTGATGAGTTGATGGCTATTTTGAAAAATCTTGTCAAAGAAGGAAAATCAATTATCTTGATCACCCACAAGTTAGACGAGATTCGCGCAGTTTCTGACCGCGTTACAGTTATCCGTCGTGGGAAATCAATTGAAACTGTCGAAATTGCAGGGGCTACCAATGCTGATTTGGCAGAAATGATGGTAGGTCGTTCTGTTTCCTTTAAAACAGAGAAGCAAGCCTCTCAACCAAAAGAAGTGGTCTTGTCAATCAAAGATTTGGTGGTCAATGAAAATCGCGGTGTCCCAGCTGTGAAAAATCTTTCCTTGGATGTTCGTGCTGGAGAGATTGTTGGTATTGCAGGGATTGATGGAAATGGTCAGTCTGAACTGATTCAAGCCATTACAGGTCTTCGCAAGGTTGAATCTGGTAGCATTGAGCTAAAAGGAGATTCAATTGTAGGATTGCCCCCACGTCAGATTACAGAATTGAGTGTTGGGCACGTTCCAGAAGACCGTCACCGTGATGGCTTGATTTTGGAAATGATGATTTCTGAAAATATTGCCCTTCAAACCTACTATAAAGAACCACATAGTAAAAATGGAATTTTGAACTATTCAAATATTACCTCTTATGCTAAAAAGCTAATGGAAGAGTTTGATGTTCGTGCTGCCAGTGAATTTGTTCCTGCAGCTGCACTTTCAGGAGGAAATCAACAAAAAGCAATTATTGCTCGTGAAATTGATCGTGATCCTGATCTCCTTATCGTCAGCCAGCCAACTCGTGGTTTGGATGTCGGTGCTATTGAATATATCCACAAACGCTTGATTGAAGAGCGTGATAATGGTAAAGCTGTCCTTGTTGTCAGCTTTGAATTGGATGAGATTTTAAACGTCTCAGACCGTATTGCTGTTATCCATGATGGTAAGATTCAAGGTATTGTATCACCAGAAACAACCAATAAACAAGAGCTTGGTGTCTTGATGGCTGGTGGAAACTTGGGAAAGGAGAAGAGTGATGTCTAAAAAATTACAACAAATTTCGGTTCCCTTGATTTCTGTATTCCTAGGAATTTTACTCGGAGCCATTGTCATGTGGATCTTTGGTTATGATGCTATTTGGGGCTATGAAGAATTGTTCTATACAGCCTTTGGTAGCCTGCGTGGAATTGGAGAAATCTTCCGTGCTATGGGGCCATTGGTCTTGATTGGTCTTGGTTTTGCCGTTGCCAGTCGAGCAGGTTTCTTTAACGTCGGGCTTCCTGGTCAGGCTTTGGCGGGTTGGATTCTCAGTGGTTGGTTTGCCCTGTCGCATCCAGATATGCCGCGTCCCTTGATGATTCTAGCAACCATCGCGATTGCCTTGATTGCTGGTGGAATTGTCGGCGCGATTCCGGGTATTCTGAGAGCCTATCTAGGGACGTCAGAGGTCATTGTGACCATCATGATGAACTACATTGTATTGTATGTAGGAAATGCCTTTATCCATGCCTTCCCTAAAGACTTTATGCAAAGTACAGATTCGACCATTCGTGTTGGGGCTAATGCAACCTATCAGACACCTTGGTTGTCTGAGTTGACTGGTAATTCGCGGATGAATATTGGTATTTTCTTTGCCATCATTGCCGTTGCAGTTATTTGGTTCATGCTCAAGAAAACAACTCTTGGTTTTGAAATCCGTGCGGTTGGTCTGAATCCACATGCTTCAGAATATGCTGGCATTTCTGCAAAAAGAACGATTATCCTCTCAATGATTATTTCAGGTGCCTTGGCAGGTCTTGGTGGAGCTGTTGAAGGTCTGGGAACCTTCCAGAACGTTTATGTTCAGGGATCGTCATTAGCTGTCGGATTTAACGGTATGGCAGTTAGTCTACTTGCAGCCAATTCACCAATTGGTATTCTCTTTGCAGCCTTCCTATTTGGTGTTCTCCAAGTTGGAGCCCCTGGTATGAATGCGGCGCAGGTACCGTCTGAGCTTGTCAGCATTGTAACAGCGTCTATTATCTTCTTTGTCAGTGTTCATTACCTTATCGAACGCTTTGTCAAACCGAAAAAACAAGTTAAAGGAGGTAAGTAAAGATGTCTATTACAACCTTGCTCACCCTCTTGGTGTCTTCTATGCTGATTTACTCAGCACCTCTCATCTTTACAAGTATTGGTGGTGTTTTCTCTGAACGTGGTGGTGTGGTAAATGTCGGTCTTGAAGGAATTATGGTTATGGGTGCCTTTTCTGGAGTTGTCTTTAACCTTGAATTTGCAGAACAATTTGGAGCAGCAACTCCATGGCTATCCTTGCTTGTAGCAGGATTGGTTGGAGGACTCTTCTCTATCATCCACGCAGCAGCGACGGTTCATTTCCGTGCAGACCATGTTGTCAGCGGTACGGTATTGAACTTGATGGCCCCAGCCTTGGCTGTTTTCTTGGTGAAAGTACTTTATAACAAAGGACAAACCGACAACCTAAGTCAGACTTTTGGACGCTTTGATTTCCCAGTCTTGGCAAATATCCCAGTGATTGGTGATATCTTCTTCAAGTCAACAAGTCTGCTAGGTTATATCGCGATTGCCTTCTCATTCTTTGCTTGGTTTATCCTCTTTAAGACTCGTTTTGGTCTTCGTCTTCGCTCTGTCGGTGAACATCCTCAAGCAGCGGATACCTTGGGAATCAATGTCTACAAGATGAGATATTTTGGAGTTATTATTTCTGGTTTTCTAGGTGGAATTGGCGGAGCGATTTATGCTCAATCCATCTCAGTTAACTTTTCAGTAACAACTATTGTTGGACCTGGATTTATCGCTCTTGCTGCAATGATCTTCGGGAAATGGAATCCAATCGGAGCCATGCTATCTAGTCTCTTCTTTGGACTTTCACAAAGTTTGGCTGTTATCGGCTCTCAATTGCCATTCCTACAAGGAGTGCCTGCGGTTTATCTTCAAATCGCACCTTATGTTTTGACAATTCTTGTCTTGGCAGCCTTCTTTGGAAAAGCAGTCGCACCAAAAGCAGATGGTATCAACTATATCAAATCAAAATAAGCATACAAAAAACGTCAGTTCAGAATGAACTGGCGTTTTATTTTTTAGGATGTTGATTGGTTAGGTTCAATCCCCAAGGGACTAAATTTTCAGTCTTGTTTTTGATACGAGCGACATTATCCTTATGACGAATGATAATCAAACTAGCAAGTGCTAGGATAATAGCAATGAAGAGAGGGTCATAGTGACTCAAGATAAAACCAAAAAGTGGAAAGAGTAAAACTCCAATGACAGCCGCGATAGATGCTGTGACACTAGATAGTGAAATCATACTACCAAGATAGAGGGTTCCAAAGAAAACAACTGCAAGGTAGAGACAGAAGACAGGTGCAAATCCGAAAACGACTCCAGCACTGGTTGCGACAGCCTTACCTCCCTTAAATCCTGCAAAGATAGGGAAGGTATGACCAATAACAGCCAAAAGTCCAAAGATGAGAGGCGAAACGCCTTGAAGATGAAAAATAATTGGAAGAAGCGTTGCTAGAGTTCCTTTGAAAAAGTCAATCACAAAGGTCGTCATACCAGCTTTCTTACCTAAAATGCGGAAAGTATTGGTTGTTCCAGTATTTCCAGAACCGTGTTCACGCAGATTTGTCTGAAAGAATACTTGTCCAATCCAGAGACCAGACGGAATCGAACCCAGCAGATAGGCTAGGATTAATAAAACTATTGTAATCATACTCCTATTATATCATGAAATGGAGAAGAAAGGCAGAGAATCTCTTCTGAAATTGTCACACCGGAGAAAGAAAAATTTTGCAAAATCCTTGGAAAACTTGTAGAATAGTAAAGATGAACGAATAGGAGGTTCCTTGTGTCAAAAAAGGAAATCAATATTAACAATTATAATGATGATGCCATTCAGGTGCTAGAAGGGTTGGATGCGGTCCGTAAACGTCCAGGAATGTATATCGGATCGACCGATGGTGCAGGTCTTCATCACCTCGTCTGGGAAATCGTCGATAATGCTGTCGATGAGGCCTTGTCTGGATTTGGTGACCGTATTGATGTGACCATCAATAAAGATGGGAGTTTGACTGTGCAAGACCACGGACGTGGGATGCCAACTGGAATGCACGCTATGGGAATTCCAACAGTTGAGGTTATCTTCACCATTCTTCACGCCGGAGGGAAATTCGGTCAAGGAGGATACAAAACATCTGGTGGACTTCACGGGGTAGGCTCTTCTGTCGTCAATGCTCTTTCTAGCTGGTTAGAAGTTGAAATCACCCGTGATGGCGCAGTTTACAAGCAACGTTTTGAAAATGGTGGCAAACCTGTCACGACCTTGAATAAAATTGGTACAGCACCTAAGTCTAAAACAGGTACCAAAGTTACCTTCATGCCAGATGCGACGATCTTTTCTACGACAGATTTCAAGTACAATACCATCTCAGAGCGTCTTAATGAATCAGCCTTTCTCTTGAAAAATGTGACCTTGTCTTTGACTGATAAACGAACAGACGAAGCGATTGAATTCCACTATGAAAATGGGGTACAAGACTTTGTTTCTTACCTCAACGAAGACAAGGAGACCTTAACGCCAGTTCTTTACTTTGAAGGGGAAGACAATGGTTTCCAAGTGGAAGTGGCCCTCCAGTACAATGACGGATTTTCAGATAACATTCTATCCTTTGTCAATAACGTTCGCACCAAGGACGGTGGAACGCACGAGACAGGACTCAAGTCCGCTATTACCAAGGTTATGAATGACTATGCGCGTAAGACGGGGCTTCTCAAGGAAAAAGATAAAAACCTTGAAGGTTCAGACTATCGTGAGGGGCTAGCGGCTGTCCTCTCTATTCTAGTCCCTGAAGAACATTTGCAGTTTGAGGGTCAGACCAAGGACAAGCTAGGAAGCCCTCTTGCTCGTCCCGTTGTGGATGGCATTGTGGCGGATAAGTTGACCTTTTTCCTTATGGAAAATGGGGAATTGGCTTCTAACCTCATCCGCAAGGCTATTAAGGCCCGTGATGCTCGTGAAGCGGCACGTAAGGCGCGTGATGAGAGCCGAAATGGGAAGAAAAATAAAAAAGACAAGGGCTTATTATCTGGGAAATTGACCCCAGCCCAGTCCAAGAATCCTGCTAAGAATGAACTCTATCTAGTCGAGGGGGACTCTGCCGGAGGTTCTGCCAAACAAGGTCGTGACCGCAAGTTCCAGGCAATCTTGCCCCTTCGTGGTAAGGTTATCAATACAGCCAAGGCCAAGATGGCGGATATTCTCAAAAATGAAGAAATCAATACCATGATTTATACCATTGGTGCGGGTGTTGGAGCAGACTTCTCCATTGAAGACGCCAACTATGACAAGATCATTATCATGACCGATGCGGATACCGACGGTGCCCATATCCAGACCTTGCTCTTGACATTTTTCTACCGCTACATGCGTCCTCTAGTCGAGGCAGGTCATGTCTATATCGCCCTTCCGCCTCTTTACAAGATGTCAAAAGGAAAAGGCAAGAAAGAAGAAGTGGCCTATGCTTGGACGGATGGAGAACTAGAAGAACTTCGCAAACAGTTCGGTAAAGGTGCAACACTCCAACGCTACAAGGGGCTTGGAGAGATGAATGCGGACCAGCTCTGGGAAACAACTATGAATCCAGAAACCCGTACCCTCATCCGTGTCACCATTGAAGATCTGGCTCGCGCCGAACGCCGCGTCAATGTCCTCATGGGAGACAAGGTCGAACCACGCCGTAAGTGGATTGAGGATAATGTCAAATTTACGCTGGAAGAAGCGACAGTGTTTTAAGTCACTTTTTAATGAATGGGTATCGAAATGAGAACTGAAACAGAAATGCTAGATCTGATTTTACAGATTGCCAAAACTTTACAAGTTAAAGCTGTCGCTATGTCTGGTTCACGGACAAACCCAAAGGCCCCAAAAGATGAATTTCAAGACTATGACGTGGTCTATGTCGTGGACGATTTAGATAATCTGACGAGTGACCTTTCTTGGCTGGACCTGTTTGGGAAGCGCATTATTGAGCAAGAAGTTGGTTTTGGTCATCGCCGTCTATTTCTCATGCTCTTTGAAGATGGCAATCGCATTGATTTGACTCTCTGCCCTAAAGACCACATCCAAGAGTGGGTGGATAGCGAGGCTGGATTCACTGTTTTTGAAGACCCAGAACATTTATTTGAACCCTATTCGCAAAATCTAGAGCGTTACTGGACACCCCCAGCTACTGAAACGAATTTTGTAAAAGCCTGCAATGAGTTCTGGTGGGTGTCGGCCTACGTTGTCAAAGGGATTTGTCGGAATCAGCTCATCTACGCGACCGATCATCTCTATGGCATTTGTCAACAAGAACTCCTGAAAATCTTGGCTTGGCAGGTAGCAAGTGCTAGGGGAAGAGTCGAAATCGGCAAGAACTGCAAGTATCTCTTTAACCATTTGCCAGTTGAAAAAGAGAAGGAGCTATCTAATCTTCTTGATTTTTCCAGTTTAGACAAAATCACTCAGTCTCTATTTGATACGATGCAACTTTTCCACAGAGAAGCTCAAATACTTGCTCAAAAGATGGGCTTTGCCTACGATAAGGAAGTGGCTGAGAAGATGATGAGATACGCTGAGGAGAAACTTCCTAATCACTAAATAATTATGCAACGTATTTTAAACTACAGAAAGGATTGTTTGGTTCCTTAAGGTAACTGAACATGGGACTAATTCCCGTAAAATATCTTTTACTGCATAAAAACCTACTCTACATTCTTTGAAAGGAGTTGAACACGCCCTAAATGCTGGGTGAAAAAGATAAATTCTCTTGTGAGCTTGCTTACTTCAATAATTTTCTATTTTCACTTGGTATTTTACGGGCTCTGTATCCTATATGAGTAACATTCAAAACATGTCCCTTGAGGACATCATGGGAGAGCGCTTTGGTCGCTACTCCAAGTACATTATTCAAGACCGGGCTTTGCCAGATATTCGTGATGGCTTGAAGCCGGTTCAGCGCCGCATTCTTTATTCGATGAATAAGGATGGCAATACCTTTGATAAGAGTTACCGCAAGTCGGCCAAGTCTGTCGGGAACATCATGGGTAATTTTCATCCACACGGTGATTCTTCTATCTATGATGCCATGGTCCGTATGTCACAGGACTGGAAAAATCGTGAGATTCTAGTTGAAATGCACGGTAACAACGGTTCTATGGATGGAGATCCGCCTGCGGCTATGCGTTATACTGAGGCTCGTTTGTCTGAGATTGCTGGTTACCTTCTTCAGGATATCGAGAAGAAGACCGTTCCTTTTGCGTGGAACTTTGACGATACGGAGAAAGAGCCGACAGTCTTGCCAGCAGCCTTTCCAAATCTCTTGGTGAATGGTTCTACTGGTATTTCGGCTGGTTATGCCACAGATATTCCTCCCCATAATTTGGCCGAAGTTATCGATGCGACAGTCTACATGATTGATCATCCAACTGCCAAGGTGGATAAACTCATGGAATTCTTGCCTGGACCAGACTTCCCGACTGGAGGGATTATCCAGGGTCGTGATGAAATCAAGAAGGCCTATGAAACTGGGAAAGGGCGCGTTGTTGTTCGTTCCAAGACTGAGATTGAAAAGCTAAAAGGTGGTAAGGAACAAATTGTTATTACTGAGATTCCTTATGAAATCAACAAGGCCAATCTAGTCAAGAAGATTGATGATGTTCGTGTCAATAGTAAGGTGGCAGGTATTGCTGAGGTTCGCGATGAGTCTGACCGTGACGGTCTTCGTATCGCTATTGAACTTAAGAAAGACGCTAATACAGAGCTCGTTCTCAACTATCTCTTTAAATATACTGACCTGCAAATCAACTACAACTTTAACATGGTGGCGATTGACAATTTCACACCTCGTCAGGTCGGTATTGTCCCAATCTTGTCTAGCTATATTGCCCACCGTCGTGAAGTGATTTTGGCGCGTTCACGCTTTGATAAGGAAAAGGCTGAAAAACGTCTCCATATCGTCGAAGGTTTGATTCGTGTGATTTCAATCTTGGACGAAGTCATTGCGCTTATCCGTGCTTCTGAGAATAAGGCGGATGCCAAGGAAAATCTCAAAGTTAGCTATGATTTTACAGAGGAGCAGGCTGAGGCCATCGTTACCTTGCAATTGTATCGTTTGACCAATACCGATGTGGTTGTCTTACAGGAAGAAGAAGCAGAACTTCGTGAAAAGATTGCCATGCTGGCGGCTATTATCGGGGATGAGCGGACTATGTACAATCTCATGAAGAAAGAACTTCGTGAGGTTAAGAAGAAGTTTGCGACTCCGCGTTTGAGTTCTCTAGAAGACACTGCGAAAGCAATTGAGATTGATACAGCCAGTCTTATCGCCGAGGAAGATACCTACGTCAGCGTGACTAAGGCAGGTTATATCAAGCGTACCAGCCCACGTTCCTTTGCGGCTTCAACGCTGGAAGAAATTGGCAAACGTGATGACGACCGTTTGATTTTTGTTCAATCTGCCAAGACAACCCAGCATCTCTTGATGTTCACGACGCTTGGAAATGTCATTTATCGACCAATCCATGAATTGGCAGACATTCGTTGGAAGGATATCGGTGAGCATCTGAGCCAAACCATTACAAACTTTGAAACTAACGAAGAAATCCTTTATGTGGAAGTAGTGGATCAGTTTGATGATGCGACAACCTACTTTGCTGCGACTCGTCTCGGTCAAATCAAGCGTGTAGAGCGAAAAGAATTCACCCCATGGCGGACCTACAAGTCTAAGTCTGTCAAGTATGCTAAGCTCAAAGATGATACAGACCAGATTGTAGCAGTAGCTCCAATCAAACTAGATGATGTTCTCTTGATCAGCCAAAATGGTTATGCCCTTCGTTTCAATATCGAAGAGGTACCAGTTGTCGGTGCTAAGGCTGCAGGTGTCAAGGCTATGAACCTGAAAGAAGATGATACCCTCCAATCGGCCTTTATCTGTAACACTTCATCCTTCTACCTCTTGACTCAGCGTGGAAGTTTGAAACGTGTTTCTATTGACGAAATTCCAGCAACTAGCCGTGCCAAACGAGGACTACAAGTCTTGCGTGAGTTGAAAAACAAACCGCATCGTGTCTTCTTAGCAGGATCAGTTGCAGAGCAAGGATTTGTTGGTGATCTCTTCAGTACAGAAGTGGAAGAGAACGACCAAACGCTGCTTGTCCAATCGAACAAAGGAACAATCTATGAAAGTCGACTACAAGACTTGAATCTGTCAGAACGCACAAGTAATGGTAGCTTCATCTCTGACACGATTTCGGATGAAGAAGTTTTTGACGCTTATCTTAAAGAAGTATTTACTGAAGCTAAATAAGTGAAATGAAGAATCAGTTCTAAGAGCTGGTTCTTTTTATTGAAGAAATTTTCTGAAAATTACAAAATATACTTGCTATTTTAGAAAAATAGTGTAGAATAAAAGAAATAGGTTTTTAGAATAAGGAGTGGAATATGACAGTAACGATTGATTGGGAAAATCTCGGTTTTTCCTATATGAAATTACCTTATCGCTATATTGCTCATTTTAAAAATGGACAATGGGATCAAGGAGAGCTTACAGAGGATGCAAACTTGCATATTTCAGAGTCTTCTCCAAGTCTTCACTATGGTCAACAAGCATTTGAAGGTTTGAAAGCTTATCGTACTAAGGATGGTAGTGTTCAACTGTTCCGTCCTGATGAAAATGCTAAACGCCTGCAACGGACATGTGACCGTCTCTTGATGCCACAAGTTCCAACAGAAATGTTTGTAGACGCTTGTAAGGCAGTTGTTCGTGCGAATGAAGAATATGTACCTCCATATGGAACAGGTGGAACCTTATATCTTCGCCCTCTTTTGATTGGTGTCGGAGATATTATTGGGGTTAAACCGGCAGAAGAGTACATTTTCACCATCTTTGCTATGCCAGTTGGAAATTACTTTAAGGGTGGATTGGTTCCAACCAACTTCTTGATTCAGGATGAATACGACCGTGCGGCTCCAAATGGTACAGGTGCGGCTAAGGTTGGTGGAAACTATGCTGCAAGTCTCTTGCCAGGGAAATTGGCCAAGTCACGTCATTTCTCAGATGTTATCTATCTAGACCCATCAACTCATACAAAGATTGAAGAAGTCGGCTCAGCTAACTTCTTTGGAATTACAGCTGATAATGAATTTGTAACACCATTGAGTCCTTCTATCTTGCCATCTATTACCAAGTATTCTTTGCTTTATTTGGCAGAACATCGCTTGGGCTTAACTCCTATTGAGGGGGATGTCCCAATTGATAACCTTGACCGTTTTGTAGAGGCAGGTGCCTGTGGTACAGCAGCAGTTATTTCTCCAATTGGTGGAATTCAACACGGTGATGATTTCCATGTATTCTATAGTGAAACAGAAGTTGGCCCTGTGACTCGTAAACTCTATGATGAATTGACTGGTATTCAGTTTGGTGATATTGAAGCGCCAGAAGGTTGGATTGTAAAAGTAGATTAAAATAAACAAAAGGAGATTTTTGATGAAATCGAAAAAGTGGCTCTTAACAGCAGGAGTGGTCCTGAGCACAACAGCTCTTTTAGTGGCTTGTGGAAAAGCTGATAAAGAAGCAGATGCACCGACAACATTTTCATATGTCTATGCAGTAGATCCAGCATCTTTGGACTATAGTATAGCGACTCGTACATCTACAACAGATGTCATCGGGAACGTGGTTGATGGTTTGATGGAAAACGACCAATACGGAAATGTTATTCCTTCCTTGGCTGAAGATTGGTCTGTGTCAAAAGATGGTTTGACTTATACCTATAAACTTCGTAAAGGAGTTAAATGGTACACTTCAGAAGGTGAAGAATACGCAGAAGTAACAGCCCATGACTTTGTAACAGGATTGAAACACGTGGCTGACGGTAAGTCAGACGGTGTCTCTCTCATCCAAAATTCAATCAAGGGATTGGATGCCTACATGACTGGTGAAACTAATGATTTCTCTACAGTTGGTGTCAAGGCCTTGGATGATTACACAGTCGAATATACCCTAAACAAACCAGAAAGCTTCTGGAACTCTAAAGTCACAACAGCAACGATGTTGCCTGTAAATGAAGAGTTTTTGAAGGCATCAGGTAAAGATTATGGAGCAGTTACTCCAGCAGGGATTCTCTACAATGGTCCTTATATCTTGAAGACCTTGACTTCTAAATCGTTGATTGAATACGAGAAAAATCCAAACTACTGGGATAAAGAAAAGGTAAAAATTGAGAAGATTAAATTGACTTACTACGATGGTTCTGATCAGGAATCTTTGATTCGTAGCTTCTCTTCAGGTGCCTATACGACAGCTCGTCTCTTCCCAAGTAGCTCTAACTTTGCTTCAACTTTGGAACAATACGGAGATAAAATTACTTATAGCCCACAGGACTCAAGTAGTTATTACTTCACCTTTAACGTAAATCGTCAGTCATACAATAAAACTGCGAAAACAAGTGAAGAGCAAAAGACTTCTACAAAAGAAGCTATGCTTAATAAGGACTTCCGTCAGGCTATCAACTTTGCCTTCAACCGCCATTCTTATGCTGCCCAGCTAAATGGCGAAGACGGTGCGGACAAGATTATTCGTAACAGCCTCGTTCCAGATAACTTTGTACAAGCAGGTGGTAAGAACTTTGGACAAATCGCCCAAGCAGAGTTGGTGAACTATGGTGACCAATGGAAAGGTGTTGAGCTGGTAGATGGTAAGGATTCTATCTACAACCCTGAGAAGGCTAAAGCAGCATTTGAAAAAGCTAAGAAAGACTTGGAATCTAAAGGGGTAACATTCCCAATTCATTTGGATGTCCCAGTTGAACAGACAGATACCATCGCCGTTCAACAAAGCAACTCTTTCAAACAGTCTATTGAATCAACTCTTGGTGCTGAAAATGTTGTTATCGACGTTCTTCAAATGACAGATAATGAAAAGGAAACAATCACTTCTCAAGCGCGTGTTCCTTCTCAAAAAGACTATGACTTGAATAGTACAGGATGGGCTCCAAGCTATCAAGACCCAGCATCTTACTTGAATATCATGGATCCTAAATCAGGTTCTGCTATGAAGCACCTTGGTATTACTAAAGGGAAAGATAAGGATGTTGTAGCTAAACTTGGTTTGGACCAATATAAGAAATTGTTGGATGATGCGGATTCAGAAACTACAAATCTTGAAGAACGCTATGAAAAATATGCCAAGGCTCAAGCTTGGTTGACAGATAGTTCATTATTGATGCCAACAGCCTCATCTGGTGGTTCCCCGGTTGTAAGTAATGTCGTACCATTCTCAAAACCATACTCACAAGTTGGTATTAAGGGTGACCCATATATCTTTAAAGGGATGAAATTGCAAAAAGATATCGTTACAACAAAAGAATATGAAGAAGCACTGAAAAAATGGCAAAAAGAAAAATTGGAATCAAACGGTAAGTACCAAAAAGAACTAGAAAAACACATTAAATAAGGCAGAAAACTCTATATCAGACTCAGAATGATATAGAGTTTTTTCTTGCTAGTTTTAGGATTTTCTTGTAAAATAGAAAAAGTGAAGAGAGGTATGAAATGAGCAAGAAAGATAAAAAAATTGAAATTCAAGTAGCAGATGCTAAAGTTAATGTAGGAAAAGACAGTTTTGAAGGTTATACATTGACTATCGGTAAAAAAGTTATCGGAGAAATTGCCGAATTAGATGGACAATTTGCGATCATAAAGAATGGGAATGTCGATAGTTTTTATAAAAAATTGGAAAAAGCTGTGGAAATTTTGATTGAAAATTATAATTTAGCAAAATAAGTCTTGTTTTTTTGAAATTTTCATGATATAATAGTCCATGTTGATTGTAGGAGAGATAGCGAAGAGGCTAAACGCGGCGGACTGTAAATCCGCTCCTTCGGGTTCGGGGGTTCGAATCCCTCTCTCTCCATTTCATCAATGGGGTATAGCCAAGCGGTAAGGCAAGGGACTTTGACTCCCTCATGCGTTGGTTCGAATCCAGCTACCCCAGTTCTTAGGTAATAATCAAGATAAAAAGCAAAATATCTTAGGGTATTTTATTTTTATAATTGAAAGACGTGAACGATATGAACATGTTCTTGCGGGTGCTTAGGAAAAAAATTATAAGTATGTCAAGTTTAAGAAAAAACTTGATTGTTGGAGGATTTTTTAGATGAACGAATTTGAAGATTTGCTAAATAGCGTTAGCCAAGTTGAGACTGGTGATGTTGTTAGTGCTGAAGTATTGACAGTTGATGCGACTCAAGCTAACGTTGCAATCTCTGGAACTGGTGTTGAAGGTGTCTTGACTCTTCGCGAATTGACAAACGATCGCGATGCAGATATCAATGACTTTGTTAAAGTAGGAGAAGTATTGGATGTTCTTGTACTTCGTCAAGTAGTTGGTAAAGATACTGATACAGTTACATACCTTGTATCTAAAAAACGCCTTGAAGCTCGCAAAGCATGGGACAAACTTGTTGGTCGCGAAGAAGAAGTTGTTACTGTTAAAGGAACTCGTGCCGTTAAAGGTGGACTTTCAGTAGAATTTGAAGGTGTTCGTGGATTCATCCCAGCTTCAATGTTGGATACTCGTTTCGTACGTAACACTGAGCGTTTTGTAGGTCAAGAATTTGATGCTAAAATCAAAGAAGTTGACGCTAAAGAAAACCGCTTCATCCTTTCACGTCGTGAAGTTGTTGAAGCAGCTACAGCAGCAGCTCGTGCTGAAGTATTCGGTAAATTGGCTGTTGGTGATGTTGTAACTGGTAAAGTTGCACGTATCACAAGCTTCGGTGCTTTCATCGACCTTGGTGGTGTTGACGGATTGGTTCACTTGACTGAATTGTCACATGAACGTAACGTTTCACCAAAATCAGTTGTAACTGTTGGTGAAGAAATTGAAGTGAAAATCCTTGATCTTAACGAAGAAGAAGGACGTGTATCACTTTCACTTAAAGCAACAACACCTGGACCATGGGATGGCGTTGAGCAAAAATTGGCTAAAGGTGATGTAGTAGAAGGAACAGTTAAACGTTTGACTGACTTCGGTGCATTTGTTGAAGTATTGCCAGGTATCGATGGACTTGTTCACGTATCACAAATTTCACACAAACGTATTGAAAATCCAAAAGAAGCTCTTAAAGTTGGTCAAGAAGTTCAAGTTAAAGTTCTTGAAGTTAACGCAGATGCAGAGCGCGTATCACTTTCTATCAAAGCTCTTGAAGAGCGTCCAGCTCAAGAAGAAGGACAAAAAGAAGAAAAACGTGCTGCTCGTCCACGTCGTCCAAAACGTCAAGAAAAACGTGATTTCGAACTTCCAGAAACACAAACAGGATTCTCAATGGCTGACTTGTTCGGTGATATCGAACTTTAATCAAATTGAAAATTCACAAAATCCTTTGTTTACTAAACAAGGGATTTTTCTTTTGTCTGTAAGCCTTTTTTGATATAATAGTCCTATGTTAGAATCAGAAAAAAAATCACGTTATCAAATGTTAAATGAGGAGCTCTCTTTTTTATTGGAAGGCGAAAACAATGTTTTGGCTAATCTTTCCAACGCCAGTGCTCTTTTAAAATCGCACTTTCCTAATACTGTATTTGCAGGCTTTTATTTATTCGATGGAAAGGAATTGGTTTTAGGTCCCTTCCAAGGTGGTGTTTCCTGCATCCGTATTGCGCTAGGCAAGGGTGTTTGTGGTGAGGCAGCTCATTTTCAGGAAACCGTTGTTGTTGGAGATGTAACGACTTATCCCAACTATATTTCTTGTGATAGTCGAGCTAAAAGTGAAATTGTTGTTCCGATGGTTAAGAATGGTCAATTACTTGGAGTTCTAGATCTTGATTCTTCAGAGATTGATGATTATGATGCTATGGATCGAGATTATTTGGAACAATTTGTCGCTATTTTGCTTGAAATGACAGAATGGGACTTTACAATGTTTGAGGAGAAAGCCTAATGTATCAAGCACTTTATCGAAAATATAGAAGTCAAAACTTCTCCCAGTTGGTTGGACAGGAAGTTGTGGCTAAGACTCTTAAACAAGCAGTGGAGCAAGAGAAAATAAGTCATGCTTATCTTTTTTCTGGTCCACGGGGAACGGGAAAAACCAGTGTAGCCAAGATTTTTGCCAAAGCTATGAACTGTCCAAATCAAGTGGGTGGTGAACCTTGTAATAACTGCTATATTTGTCAAGCAGTGACAGATGGTAGTTTAGAAGATGTCATTGAAATGGATGCTGCCTCTAATAACGGGGTGGATGAAATCCGTGAAATTCGTGATAAATCTACCTATGCGCCTAGCCTTGCTCGTTATAAGGTTTATATCATAGATGAGGTTCACATGCTGTCTACAGGAGCTTTTAATGCCCTCCTAAAGACGCTGGAAGAGCCAACACAGAATGTGGTCTTTATTTTGGCCACTACTGAATTGCACAAAATTCCTGCTACGATTCTATCCCGTGTGCAACGTTTTGAGTTTAAATCGATTAAGACACAGGACATTAAGGAACATATCCACTATATCTTAGAAAAAGAAAATATCAGTTCTGAACCAGAGGCTGTGGAAATCATTGCCAGACGTGCTGAAGGTGGAATGCGAGATGCCTTGTCTATTTTGGATCAAGCCCTGAGTTTGACACAGGGAAACGAGCTGACGACTGCCATCTCTGAAGAAATTACTGGGACAATTAGTCTATCAGCCTTGGATGATTATGTGGCTGCCTTGTCTCAACAGGATGTTCCAAAGGCCCTAGCATGCTTGAATCTTCTTTTTGACAATGGTAAGAGCATGACTCGTTTTGTGACCGACCTTTTGCACTATTTAAGAGATTTGTTAATTGTTCAAACAGGTGGAGAAAACACTCATCATAGTCCAGTTTTTGTAGAAAATTTGGCACTTCCTCAGGAAAATCTGTTTGAAATGATTCGCTTGGCGACAGCCAGTTTAGCAGATATTAAGTCTAGTTTGCAGCCCAAGATTTATGCTGAGATGATGACCATCCGTTTAGCGGAGGTTAATCCTGAACTGTCTCTTTCAGGGGCGGTTGAAAGTGAAATTTCTGCACTGAGACAGGAAATTGCCCGTCTCAAACAAGAACTCGCCAATGTGGGAACTGTAGTCAAGCCAACAAGTACAGTACCTACCCGCCCAGCAGCAGGCAAAACAGTCTATCGTGTGGATCGCAATAAGGTTCAATCTATCTTACAAGAGGCCGTTGAAAATCCTGATTTAGCACGTCAAAATCTGATTCGCTTGCAGAATGCCTGGGGAGAGGTAATTGAAAGTCTAGGAGGCCCTGATAAGGCTCTGCTAGTTGGTTCTCAACCGGTTGCGGCCAATGAACACCATGCTATTCTTGCTTTTGAGTCTAACTTCAATGCTGGTCAAACCATGAAACGAGATAATCTCAACACCATGTTTGGCAATATCCTCAGTCAGGCAGCAGGTTTTTCACCCGAGATTTTAGCTATTTCCATGGAGGAATGGAAAGAAGTTCGCGCAGCCTTTTCAGCCAAAGCCAAATCTTCTCAAACTGAAAAAGAAGTAGAAGAAAGTCTGATTCCAGAAGGATTTGAATTTTTGGCTGATAAAGTGAAGGTAGAGGAAGACTAAAGAAAGATTTCATGATACAATAAGTTTATGAATAGACAACAATTTATTATCATCGCGCTGTTTACAGCTGCTGAGACCTATTTTTTCAATGAAGCCTGGATGACTGGTCGCTATATTATGGCAGCCTTTTGGGCTATTTTGCTCTTTAGAAATTTCCGAGTTAGTTACTTGATGGGCAAGATTGTAGATGTCATTGACCAGCATTTAAAAGGAAAAGACTAGTCCTCAGCTTCTAGACAAAATCAAAGCCTTTTAGGCTTTTTTTTGTTATACTATAAAAGTATATTTATTGACCTTTTACCGTATTTTCTAGGGAAATCAAGTATGTTTCCAGTAAGCACTGTAAAGGCCTTGAAAAAGAAAGGAACTATCATGTCAGTATTAGAGATCAAAGATCTTCACGTTGAGATTGAAGGAAAAGAAATTTTAAAAGGGGTTAACCTGACCCTGAAAACAGGAGAAATCGCCGCTATCATGGGACCAAATGGTACTGGTAAATCGACTCTTTCTGCCGCTATCATGGGAAATCCAAACTATGAAGTTACCAAAGGTGAAGTCTTGTTTGATGGCGTAAACATCCTTGAGTTGGAAGTGGACGAGCGTGCGCGTATGGGACTTTTTCTTGCTATGCAATACCCATCAGAAATTCCTGGAATTACCAATGCTGAGTTTCTTCGTGCAGCTATGAATGCTGGTAAAGAAGACGATGAGAAGATTTCAGTTCGTGAGTTTATCACTAAACTCGACGAGAAGATGGAATTGCTCAACATGAAAGAAGAAATGGCTGAGCGTTACCTCAACGAAGGTTTCTCTGGTGGTGAGAAAAAACGTAATGAGATTCTTCAACTTTTGATGTTGGAGCCAACATTTGCCCTTTTGGATGAGATTGACTCTGGTCTTGATATTGACGCTCTTAAAGTTGTTTCTAAGGGTGTTAATGCCATGCGTGGTGAAGGCTTTGGTGCTATGATTATCACTCACTACCAACGTCTTTTGAACTACATCACACCAGACGTGGTACACGTGATGATGGAAGGGCGTGTTGTCCTTTCAGGTGGTCCAGAATTGGCTGCACGTTTGGAACGTGAAGGATACGCAAAACTAGCTGAAGAACTTGGCTACGACTACAAGGAAGAATTGTAATTCCCTCGTATCTTTTAGGAGAAGTAAATGACTAAAGAAAATATTAAACTTTTTTCAGAAATGCACGCTGAACCAAGCTGGTTGGCTGACCTCCGTCAAAAAGCTTTTGATAAGATTGAGACTTTGGAATTACCAGTTATTGAGCGTGTCAAATTCCACCGTTGGAATCTTGGTGATGGAACGATTACAGAAAGTGAGCCATCAGCAAATGTTCCAGATTTCACAGCTCTAGATAATCACTTGAAGTTGGTACAAGTAGGAACTCAAACTGTTTTTGAGCAAACTCCAGTTGAGTTAGCTGAACAGGGTGTTGTCTTCACAGATTTCCATTCAGCTTTAGAAGAAATTCCAGAGCTGATTGAGGAGTTCTTCATGTCATCTGTTAAGTATGACGATGACAAGTTGGCAGCCTACCATACAGCTTATTTTAACAGTGGTGCTGTTCTCTACATTCCTGATAATGTTGAGATTAAAGAACCAATCGAAGGGATTTTCTACCAAGACAGTGATAGCGATGTGCCGTTTAACAAACATATTATGATTATCGCTGGTAAGAACAGTAAGATTAGTTATCTGGAGCGTTTAGAGTCACGTGGTGGAGGTAGTGCTAAGGCAACTGCAAATATCACAGTTGAAGTGATTGCACGTTCTGGTGCGCAAGTCAAGTTTGCTGCGATTGACCGTCTAGGTGAAAACGTCACTGCTTACATTAGCCGTCGTGGTAAATTAGGCAACGATGCAAGCATTGACTGGGCAATCGGTGTCATGAACGAAGGGAATGTCGTTGCTGATTTTGATAGTGACTTGATTGGAAATGGTAGCCATGCAGATCTCAAGGTTGTAGCTCTTTCAAGTGGTCGTCAGGTACAAGGGATTGATACTCGAGTGACTAACTATGGTTGCAACTCAATCGGAAATATCCTACAACATGGGGTTATTCTTGAAAAAGCAACCTTGACCTTCAATGGTATTGGCCACATTATCAAGGGTGCCAAGGGAGCAGATGCGCAACAAGAAAGTCGTGTTCTCATGCTTTCAGACCAAGCGCGTTCAGATGCCAATCCAATTCTTTTGATTGATGAAAATGATGTTACTGCAGGACACGCGGCTTCTATCGGTCAAGTGGATCCTGAAGACATGTACTACCTTATGAGCCGTGGTTTGGATAAGGCAACTGCAGAACGATTGGTTGTCCGCGGTTTCCTTGGCTCCGTTATCGTTGAGATTCCAGTCAAGGAAGTTCGTGATGAAATGATTGCAACTATCGAAGAAAAATTGTCAAAACGCTAAGGGGTAGCCTATGTTAGATGTAGAAGTGATTCGCAAGGATTTTCCAATTTTAGACCAGATTGTTAATGATGAACCATTAGTCTATTTGGACAATGCTGCGACGACACAAAAACCACTGGCAGTTCTGGAAACTATTAACCGCTATTATGAGCAGGACAATGCCAATGTTCACCGTGGGGTTCATACCTTAGCGGAACGGGCAACAGCTTCTTATGAAGCTGCTCGTGAAACCATTCGTAAGTTTATCAATGCAGGCTCAACAAAGGAAGTACTCTTTACCCGAGGAACGACAACCAGTCTTAATTGGGTAGCGCGTTATGCTGAGGAAGTCTTGACTGAGGGAGACCAGGTCTTGATTTCCGTCATGGAACACCATTCCAATATCATTCCATGGCAGGAAGCCTGCCGCAAGACTGGGGCAGAGCTTGTCTATGTCTATCTTAAGGACGGAGCTCTGGATATGGATGATTTGCGAACTAAATTGACTGACAAGGTCAAGTTTGTTTCGCTAGCTCACGCCTCCAATGTTCTTGGTGTAGTCAATCCGATTAAAGAAATCACGAAAATGGCCCACCAAGTTGGAGCTATCATGGTGGTGGATGGTGCTCAGTCTACTCCTCATATGAAGATTGATGTCCAGGACTTGGATGTGGACTTCTTTGCCTTTTCAGGTCACAAGATGGCTGGCCCAACTGGTATCGGTGTTCTTTATGGCAAAGAAAAGTATCTGGAACAAATGTCACCAGTAGAATTTGGTGGCGAAATGATTGATTTCGTTTATGAACAATCTGCTAGTTGGAAGGAATTACCTTGGAAATTCGAGGCTGGAACTCCCAATATGGCGGGTGCAATCGGACTTGCTGCGGCAGTGGATTATCTTGAAAAGATTGGTATGGATGCCATTGAAGCTCATGAACAAGAATTGATCGCATACGTCTATCCAAAACTGCAGGCAATTGAGGAATTAACTATTTATGGTTCGCAGGACTTGGCTCAACGTTCAGGTGTCATTGCCTTTAACCTAGGCGACCTTCATCCTCACGACCTTGCGACTGCTTTGGATTATGAAGGAGTGGCTGTTCGAGCGGGTCACCACTGTGCCCAACCCTTGCTCCAGTATTTGGATGTCCCAGCAACAGCTCGCGCAAGTTTTTATATTTACAATACCAAGGCAGATTGCGACAAGCTAGTCGATGCCTTACAAAAGACAAAGGAGTTTTTCAATGGCACTTTCTAAACTAGATAGCCTTTATATGGCAGTGGTAGCAGACCATTCGAAAAATCCACATCACCAAGGGAAGTTGGAAGATGCTGAGCAAATCAGTCTCAACAATCCGACCTGTGGAGATGTCATCAACCTCTCAGTCAAGTTTGATGCAGAGGGCCGTTTGGAAGATATTGCTTTTCTAAACTCAGGTTGTACCATCTCGACTGCCTCTGCAAGCATGATGACAGATGCAGTTTTAGGAAAAACCAAACAAGAAATTTTAGAGCTTGCGACTATTTTTTCTGAAATGGTTCAAGGCCAAAAAGATGACAGACAAGATAGTCTTGGAGACGCAGCCTTCTTATCAGGCGTTGCAAAATTCCCTCAACGTATCAAGTGTGCAACCCTAGCTTGGAACGCCCTGAAGAAAACAATTGAAAATCAAGAAAATCAGTAAGACAAGTTTCTTTTGTCTTATGAATCAGTAGAAATGAAGAATGAAAGAAAGGATATTATGGCTGAAGAAAGAGTAGAACCAAAACCAATCGATCTTGGTGAATATAAATTTGGTTTCCATGATGATGTAGAGCCTGTCCTATCGACAGGAAAAGGATTAAACGAAGATGTCATTCGCGAATTATCGGCTGCTAAGGGAGAACCTGAGTGGATGTTAGAATTCCGTTTGAAGTCTTATGAAACCTTTAAAAAAATGCCCATGCAAACATGGGGAGCAGACTTATCAGAGATTGACTTTGATGACTTGATCTACTACCAAAAACCATCTGATAAACCTGCTCGCTCTTGGGATGAAGTTCCTGAAAAAATTAAAGAAACCTTTGAGCGTATCGGGATTCCTGAAGCTGAGCGTGCTTATCTAGCTGGTGCCTCTGCTCAGTATGAGTCAGAAGTGGTTTACCACAACATGAAGGAAGAGTTCCAGAAATTGGGGATTATCTTTACAGATACAGATTCTGCCCTCAAGGAATACCCAGACTTGTTTAAACAATACTTTGCCAAGTTGGTACCGCCGACAGATAACAAGTTGGCTGCCCTCAACTCAGCAGTATGGTCAGGTGGAACATTTATCTACGTACCAAAAGGTGTTAAGGTAGATATTCCGCTTCAAACTTACTTCCGTATCAACAACGAAAATACAGGTCAGTTCGAACGTACCTTGATTATCGTTGACGAGGGAGCGAGTGTTCACTACGTAGAAGGATGTACGGCACCAACTTATTCAAGCAACAGCTTGCATGCGGCCATCGTAGAAATCTTCGCCTTGGACGGAGCTTATATGCGTTATACGACTATTCAAAACTGGTCTGATAACGTTTATAACTTGGTAACAAAACGTGCTAAGGCTCAAAAGGATGCCACTGTTGAGTGGATCGATGGAAACTTGGGTGCCAAAACAACCATGAAATATCCATCCGTTTACCTAGATGGAGAAGGGGCGCGTGGTACTATGCTCTCTATCGCCTTTGCTAATGCAGGACAACACCAAGACACTGGTGCTAAGATGATCCACAATGCTCCACATACAAGTTCGTCTATCGTGTCTAAATCCATCGCTAAAGGCGGAGGAAAGGTGGACTACCGTGGACAAGTAACCTTTAACAAAAACTCTAAGAAATCTGTTTCTCACATCGAGTGTGACACCATTATCATGGATGACTTATCAGCATCAGATACTATTCCATTTAATGAAATTCATAACTCGCAAGTTGCTTTGGAACACGAAGCTAAGGTTTCTAAGATTTCAGAAGAACAACTCTATTACCTCATGAGCCGTGGCTTGTCAGAATCTGAGGCAACAGAGATGATTGTTATGGGATTTGTAGAACCCTTCACAAAAGAACTTCCAATGGAATATGCAGTTGAGCTGAACCGCTTGATTAGCTATGAGATGGAAGGATCAGTTGGGTAAAATTTGTTTTTATATTTACCCATAATCAAGGATTTTGAAGATGAACTTGTAACAAAAAATCGCGGTTTAAAATCGCGATTTTTTATAATTTTTCGTTGATGAAGCGGATAAACTGATTCCACCAAACTTTTAAGAAGAAGGCTTTTTCAACTTTCTTTTCTGCTACCATTTCAAAACTAGGACGTTCTGTAGTGATGTAACCTTGACCAATCAAATCATTGTCTTCATAAGTTAAATGACCAACCACTGTTCCGGCTTCAAGTGGTGCTGGGATTGCTTTAGAATCAGGTGTGAATTGAACAGATTGAGAAGATTGACCCCCAACACGTTCAATTAGAGAGATATCATCTTTGGCAATAGCAGTGACTGTATCTTCTTTTCCATCTTGTACAGGGGCTTTACTATCTTGGTAGGCATCGCCTTTTTGAACGATTTTACGAAGTGTGAATGTAGAAGAGATATAATCCATTAGTGAAGATGTAGCTGTGAAGCGAGCGTAAGGATTATTGTCTTGATGATCTGCATTCAAAACAACTGTGATAACCCTCATCCCTTTTTCAACAGTAGTACCAACAAAAGATTCTCCAGCCTTGTCTGTTGTTCCTGTCTTAAGGCCATCAAAACCACCGCGATAAGCAGGCATACCCTCTAACATGTAGTTGGTAGAAGTGATTGTCATTCCAGCAAAAGTAGAAGAAGGTTTTTTCGTGATTTCCAAGACTTGTGGGTATTTTTTGATGAGGTTGCGAGCAACGATAGCGACATCATAAGCACTGAGCTTGTTTTCATCATCTTTTTTAGATCCTGGGTAAATGTTATCCCCTAAAGTCTCATTGTTAAGACCCGTCGTATTGACAACAGTGGCATCCTGAATTCCCCATTCCAAGAGTTTTGCGCGCATCATATCGACGAAATCTTTTTCTGAGCCAGCAATTTTCTCAGCTAGGGCAATAGCCGCACTGTTAGCACTAGATACTAGGGTTGCTTCAAGTAGTTGTTCGACGGTGTAATTACGAGCCTCCATAGGAACGTTACTCGCTTCAGAATTTGTCGTTAATTTGTAAGGATAATCAGAAATATCTACCGGAGTTGATAGTGTAATACTGCCATTTTCCAAGGCTTCATAGACAAGATAAACAGTAATTAACTTTGTGATTGAAGCAATTTCAACTGGCTGGGTTGCATCTTTCTCATAGAGAATTTTACCAGTATTCGCCTCAACGGCAATTGCATGTTTAGCAGCAATATTAAAATCTTGAGCATCAACAGTAGATGCTGCCCCAATAACGGAAAGGCTTAGGAGAGTTAAAATTATTTTTTTCATAGTAAGTTTATTCTATCATAAAGAAAAAAATATTCCCAGTTTCATGATATAAGAAAGAAGCTTTTTTGAAAGTGTGGTAAAATAGATGAATGGAGGTACTTCATGTTTCGTAAGAATAAATTATTTTTTTGGACCAGTGAGATTTTACTATTAACCATCATCTTTTATTTATGGAGACAGATGGGTGGGATTATAACGCCTTTTGTAAGTGTCGCAAACACTATAATGATTCCCTTTCTTTTAGGTGGTTTTTTATATTATTTGACCAATCCTATTGTAAATTTTTTACAAAAGTATTTCAAAATTAACCGTATCATTGGTATTCTACTAACCTTGTGCGCCTTGGTTTGTGGGCTAGTTATTGGGGTCGTCTATCTCTTACCGATTTTGATTAATCAGCTGACAAGTTTGATTGCTACAAGTCAGACAATCTACAGTCGTCTGCAAGATTTGATTATCGATTTATCCACTTATCCAGCCTTTCAAAATTTAGATATTCAAGCGACTATTCAACAGTTAAATCTCTCTTATGTAGATATTCTACAGAATATCCTAAATAGTGTAACGAATAGTGTTGGAAGTGTCTTATCTGCGCTCTTTAGTACTGTTTTGATTATTATCATGACACCTGTATTTTTAATTTATTTTTTGTTAGATGGCCACAAATTCTTGCCGATGCTTGAGCGTACTGTTTTAAAGCGAGATAAGTTGCATATTACAGGTCTTTTAAAAAATTTGAATACTACAATTGCTCGATATATTAGTGGAGTTGCTATTGATGCGATTATTATTGGTTGTTTGGCCTTTATCGGATATAGCGTGATTGGTTTGAAATACGCTTTGGTCTTTGCCATCTTTTCAGGATTGGCCAATCTCATTCCTTATGTTGGACCAAGTATTGGTTTGATTCCGATGATTATCGCCAATGTCTTTACTGATCCTCATAGAATGCTGATTGCAGTTGTTTATATGTTGATTATTCAACAAGTAGATGGGAACATCCTTTACCCTCGAATCGTTGGTGGAGTGATGAAGGTTCATCCAATTACGATTTTAGTATTACTTTTGTTATCAAGTAATATCTATGGTGTCATTGGCATGATTGTCGCAGTACCAACCTATTCTATCTTAAAAGAAATTTCTAAGTTTTTATCACGTTTGTATGAAAATCATAAAATAATGAAAGAACGAGAAAGAGAATTAGCTAAGTAAAAATCAGGAAATTCCTGATTTTTCTTTTTCATTAAAGAAGTGATGGGAGTAGAAATACCGTTTAGATTAGTAGATTAAGAATAATTCACAAAAACTTTGTAAAACACTTGCAATTTAGCTGAAATTTGATAAAATAGTAAGGAAAGTTAGACTGTATTGCCTACTGTCTATCTATAAAATATATTTTATTGGAGGCTTTTACTCAAATGGCAAAAGAAAAATACGATCGTAGTAAACCACACGTTAACATTGGTACTATCGGACACGTTGACCACGGTAAAACTACCCTAACTGCAGCTATCACAACTGTTTTGGCACGTCGCTTGCCTTCATCAGTTAACCAACCTAAAGACTATGCGTCTATCGATGCTGCTCCAGAAGAACGCGAACGCGGTATCACAATCAACACTGCGCACGTTGAGTACGAAACTGAAAAACGTCACTACGCTCACATCGACGCTCCAGGACACGCGGACTACGTTAAAAACATGATCACTGGTGCCGCTCAAATGGACGGAGCTATCCTTGTAGTAGCTTCAACTGACGGACCAATGCCACAAACTCGTGAGCACATCCTTCTTTCACGTCAGGTTGGTGTTAAACACCTTATCGTCTTCATGAACAAAGTTGACTTGGTTGACGACGAAGAATTGCTTGAATTGGTTGAAATGGAAATCCGTGACCTATTGTCAGAATACGACTTCCCAGGTGACGATCTTCCAGTTATCCAAGGTTCAGCTCTTAAAGCCCTTGAAGGTGACACTAAATACGAAGACATCGTTATGGAATTGATGAACACAGTTGATGAGTACATCCCAGAACCAGAACGTGACACTGACAAACCATTGCTTCTTCCAGTCGAAGACGTATTCTCAATCACTGGACGTGGTACAGTTGCTTCAGGACGTATCGACCGTGGTATCGTTAAAGTCAACGACGAAATCGAAATCGTTGGTATCAAAGAAGAAACTCAAAAAGCAGTCGTTACTGGTGTTGAAATGTTCCGTAAACAACTTGATGAAGGTCTTGCCGGAGATAACGTAGGTGTCCTTCTTCGTGGTGTTCAACGTGATGAAATCGAACGTGGACAAGTTATCGCTAAACCAGGTTCAATCAACCCACACACTAAATTCAAAGGTGAAGTCTACATCCTTACTAAAGAAGAAGGTGGACGTCACACTCCATTCTTCAACAACTACCGTCCACAATTCTACTTCCGTACTACTGACGTTACAGGTTCAATCGAACTTCCAGCAGGTACTGAAATGGTAATGCCTGGTGATAACGTGACAATCGACGTTGAGTTGATCCACCCAATCGCCGTAGAACAAGGTACTACATTCTCTATCCGTGAGGGTGGACGTACTGTTGGTTCAGGTATGGTTACAGAAATCGAAGCTTAATTCGATTTAGTTCCCAGAAGAACAATTATTTAAGTCAGACACTAAAAGAATCTTGCATTGCAAGGTTCTTTTTTTCGGATATTGAACTAAAATTGAAGAATTGTTTACATAAAAAAGCTCTATACACTTGATGGGCATAGAGCAAAGGGGGGGTTATTTGATGTAGAGTTCTTGATTTTTTAGGACAATTTCACGGACACCTGCAAACTTCTTAAGTTTTTTGAGTTCTTCAGGATGGGTGACGAGAGTGATAACATAACCTTCCTTGCCCATACGGCCAGTACGGCCAGCACGGTGAGTGTAAATTTCGATATCTCTAGGGACATCAAAGTTTACAACACATTCGAGGCTATCGATATCAATCCCACGAGCCAAAAGGTCTGTTGCAAGAAGAAGGGTCAGTTGGTTATCTTTAAACTTTTCTAAGATAACTTTTCTAAATTTAACATTGACATCACTAGCTAGAGATACAGCTAAGATATCACGATACTGTAATTTTTCTTCTGCACTTCCAAGATCTGACAAGCTGTTAAAGAAGACCAGACCACGGAAATCTTCTACATGAGCTAGTTTTCGTAGCATATCCACTCGGTGACGTTGGTCTACCTGCATATAGAAATGTTGGATGTTATCCAATTTTTGGTCAGAGAGATCAATGGTGCGCGTGTTAGGCGCAATCTTTTCTTGGTCAAACTTGGTCGTCGCACTCATGTAGACCAGGTGGTGGTCACGCGGTGCGTAGTGGGTAATTTTCTCGACAAAGTGAATCTGAGAATCATCGAGCAATTGGTCGAATTCATCCAGGATGATAGTTTCCACATTCATCATCTTGATTTTTTTCAGTTTAATGAGTTCAAAAATACGGCCAGGAGTTCCAATCAGAATTTCTGGTCCTTTTTTTAGGCGTTCAATCTGGCGTTTCTGACTCGAACCTGATAAGAAGAGCTGAGCAGTCAAGCCGATAGCTTCAGTCCACGTTTTACATACATCAAAAATCTGTCCAGCAAGCTCAGTATTTGGTGCTAGAATCAAGAGTTGTTGGGCTTTTTTCTTTTGTAGTCTGAGAAGACTTGGTAGGAGGTAAGCTAGGGTCTTACCAGTTCCTGTTGGGCTCACTCCTAGAAGATTTTCTCCCGCAAGAAGGGGTTCAAATAGTTGAGTTTGAATGGGGGTAAATTCTTGGAAACCGAGTTGGTCACTCAGTTCTTGCCATTCAGTCGGTAGTTTGGTTTTCATTTTTCTGCCTCAAATCTAATGCCAGCAGTCTGGCGCATGGTATAAAGTAGCTCATGAACTGAACTTGCATCTTCCAGCCAAGTTTGGTAGAGATTCAGATCTGGTTGATGAATCATGTGTGCAAATGCAGCGACTTCCTCAGTCATCGTATGAGGAGCCTGTTGGATAGGGAGTTGGACTTGATTGCCTTGATGGTCGGTAAAAATAGCTGAGCTGACATGTTCGATGGTGTTGAGGGTCAAGGTACCATCTGTCGTATAAATCTCGCAAGGAAGATTGGAAGTGATGTTTTTCCCTGCCTTGATATGAACTTGATAGTCTGGGTAGAAGAGGATTCCATCTCCATTCAGGTCCATGCTATTGTCAAGCTGTTGAGCCATGTAGGTCGCGTCCTGAGCCTTTCCAAAGAGGCGAACGGCAGCGTAGAGAGGATAAATCCCCAAATCCATAAGGGCTCCGCCAGCAAAACGATTTGAGAAGACATTAGGTGTCTCCCCAGCCAACAAGTTAGGCATTTTGGAAGAATACTTGGCATAGTTGAAATCTGCTCCCAAAATTAGTTTGTCTGCTAAAAAGTTTTTGATGATAGTGAAAGCTTTTTCATGGTAGTTCCGTGCCGCTTCGAAGATAAAACAGTGATTTTTCTCAGCTGTCTGTCTCAAATCCAGCCATTCTTGTGGCTGCGTGACAGCTGGCTTTTCAAGAATGACATGTTTACCTGCAGACAATGCAACTTTTGCCTGATCAAAATGTAAGGAGTTTGGACTAGCAATATAGACTACATCAAAGGAGCTCTTGAAGAAGTCCTCTACTTGATCAAAGAGTTGGATATCCTGATAGCGAGAAGCAAAGGTTGCTGCAGTTTCTAGTTTTCTAGAATAAACTGCGACTAACTGGTATTCTCCACTGGTATGGGCTGCTTCTATGAAGTGGTGGCTAATAGCCCCTGTTCCGATAACACCTAATTTAAGCATAGTTACTCCTTTTCCGATTTCAAATCCTTCTTTCATTATAACATAGATAGACGGGACTATCCAACAGAGGGTAAGAAATTTCAAATAAGCTACTAGGTCTTTTCCAAAGAAAATGGTACAATAATGAGATGAGTAAATGAAATGGGAGGAAAAATGAGGTTATTACCTATAAGAAAAATATCACGTCAGTCTAAGAGGCTAGCGCTTTTTTTGACTTTTTGTGCAGGATATGTAGATGCCTATACGTTTATTGTGCGAGGGAATACTCTTGTTGCTGGACAAACTGGGAATGTCGTCTTTCTATCAGTGGGACTCATTCAACACAATGTGTCAGATGCCAGTGCCAAAGTAATGACCTTGCTAGCTTTTATGATGGGGGTCTTTTTATTAACTGTTTATAAGGAAAAATTGAGAATTGTGAAAAAACCAATTTTGTCATTGCTTCCTTTAGCAATCTTATCAATCATTATTGGTTTTGTGCCGCAGACTGTAGATAATATCTATCTAGTACCTCCCTTGGCCTTCTGTATGGGATTGGTGACAACTGCTTTTGGAGAAGTGTCGGGTATTGCCTATAATAACGCTTTTATGACAGGAAATATCAAACGGACCATGCTAGCTTTTGGAGATTATTTCCGAACCAAGCACACACCTTTTTTGCGTGAAGGATTCATATTTGTTAGCCTGCTTAGTAGTTTTGTCCTTGGCGTTGTCTTTTCAGCCTATTTGACGATTTTCTATCATGAAAAGACCATTCTTGGTGTTCCTATTATGATGAGTATTTTTTACCTCAGCATGCTTTTTGCCAAGTGGCGGAAAAAAGTAAAAGAAAAAGCTTCATTTTAGGTGTTATTACTTGTAAGAAAATAGGAGATATGCTATAATTGAAGAGTTGACTATGCACGTTCCTGTGCAACCGCACGAACATCGTTGCTTGATTATTCAAGTTTAAGTGGTTCGTCCCACGATGCTAGGCGAGTCTTCACAAAAAAATCGGGGAAACCCATAAAAATCATAGGAGGTGCATAATGAGCACATACGCAATTATCAAAACTGGCGGAAAACAAGTTAAAGTTGAAGTTGGTCAAGCAGTTTACGTTGAAAAATTGAACGTTGAAGCTGGTCAAGAAGTTACTTTTAACGAAGTTGTTCTTGTTGGTGGTGAAAACACTGTTGTCGGAACTCCACTTGTTGCTGGAGCTACTGTAGTTGGAACTGTTGAAAAACAAGGAAAACAAAAGAAAGTTGTTACTTACAAGTACAAACCTAAAAAAGGTAGCCACCGTAAACAAGGTCACCGTCAACCATATACAAAAGTTGTCATCAACGCAATCAACGCTTAATTTTAAGGAGAACACATGATACAGGCAGTCTTTGAGAGAGCCGAAGATGGCGAGCTGAGGAGTGCGGAAATTACTGGACACGCCGAGAGTGGCGAATACGGCTTAGATGTCGTGTGTGCATCGGTTTCTACGCTTGCCATTAACTTTATCAATTCTATTGAGAAATTTGCAGGCTATGAACCAATCCTAGAATTAAACGAAGATGAAGGTGGTTATCTGATGGTTGAAATTCCAAAAGATCTTCCTTCACACCAGAGAGAAATGACCCAGTTATTCTTTGAATCATTTTTCTTAGGTATGGCAAACTTATCGGAGAACTCTTCAGAGTTCGTCCAAACCAGAGTTATCACAGAAAACTAACACGGAGGAAAACATTATGTTAAAAATGACTCTTAACAACTTGCAACTTTTCGCCCACAAAAAAGGTGGAGGTTCTACATCAAACGGACGTGATTCACAAGCAAAACGTCTTGGAGCTAAAGCAGCTGACGGACAAACTGTAACAGGTGGATCAATCCTTTACCGTCAACGTGGTACACACATCTACCCAGGTGTAAACGTTGGACGTGGTGGAGACGATACTTTGTTCGCTAAAGTTGAAGGCGTAGTACGCTTTGAACGTAAAGGACGCGATAAAAAACAAGTTTCTGTTTATCCAATCGCTAAATAAAAAGGTCCAGTGAACCTTTTTATCCTGAGCCTTGAAATGTAAAGGCGAGGATGCTGAAATAGCATAAATAAGGCTTTCCGAGTTTTCGGAGAGCCTGTTTTTTTGGTTTGATACCCATTTTGGTACCCATATTATGGAAATTGTATTTGCATCATATTATAAACGGTAAATCAACTAGATTTGCTGTTTTTATTTGTTTGAAATAAAATGAGGACTGAAAAAAGATATCATTCTAATTCTTGTATTGGGGTATTAGAGTATTCGCTTAGACTTGAAAATTTCCAGACTTTTTTCCTTTTTGGAAAACTTCTAAAATATGGTATAATGAAAAGATAAAGAAGTTGGGGGTAGAAGATGAACATTCAACAATTACGCTATGTTGTTGCCATTGCCAATAGTGGTACTTTCCGTGAAGCTGCTGAAAAGATGTATGTTAGTCAGCCGAGTCTGTCCATTTCTGTTCGTGATTTGGAAAAAGAGTTGGGCTTTAAGATTTTCCGTCGGACCAGCTCAGGGACTTTCTTGACTCGTCGTGGTATGGAATTCTATGAAAAAGCGCAAGAATTGGTTAAAGGATTTGATATTTTTCAAAATCAGTATGCCAATCCTGAAGAAGAAAAGGATGAATTTTCCATTGCTAGTCAGCACTATGACTTCTTGCCACCAACTATTACTGCCTTTTCAGAGCGCTATCCTGATTACAAAAATTTCCGTATTTTTGAATCGACTACTGTTCAAATCTTAGACGAAGTAGCCCAAGGGCATAGTGAGATTGGGATTATCTACCTTAACAATCAAAATAAAAAGGGTATTATGCAGAGGGTTGAAAAGCTAGGTCTGGAGGTCATTGAGTTGATTCCCTTCCATACCCACATTTATCTTCGTGAAGGGCATCCTTTAGCCCAGAAAGAGGAATTGGTCATGGAGGATTTAGCTGATCTACCAACGGTTCGTTTCACTCAAGAAAAAGACGAGTATCTTTATTATTCAGAGAACTTTGTTGATACCAGTGCGAGCTCGCAGATGTTCAATGTGACAGACCGTGCTACTTTGAATGGTATTTTGGAGCGGACGGACGCTTATGCGACTGGATCTGGATTTTTAGATAGTGATAGTGTTAATGGCATTACAGTCATTCGTCTCAAGGATGACCTGGATAATCACATGGTCTATGTCAAACGGGAGGAAGTGGAGCTTAGTCAAGCTGGGACTCTCTTCGTAGAAGTCATGCAAGAATATTTTGATCAGAAGAGGAAATCATGAAAAAAAGAGCAATAGTGGCAGTCATTGTACTGCTTTTGATTGGGCTGGATCAGTTGGTCAAATCCTATATCGTCCAGCAGATTCCACTGGGTGAAGTGCGTTCTTGGATTCCCAATTTCGTTAGCTTGACCTACCTGCAAAATCGAGGGGCAGCCTTTTCTATCTTACAAGATCAGCAGTTGCTATTCGCTATCATTACCCTGGTCGTCGTGGTTGGTGCCATTTGGTATTTACATAAACACATGGAGGACTCACTCTGGATGGTCTTGGGTTTGACCTTGATTATTGCAGGTGGTCTTGGAAACTTTATTGACAGGATCAGTCAGGGCTTTGTTGTGGATATGTTTCATGTGGACTTTATCAATTTTGCAATTTTCAATGTGGCAGATAGCTATCTGACTGTTGGAGTGATTATTTTATTGATTGCAATGCTAAAAGAGGAAATAAATGGAAATTAAAATTGAAACTGGTGGTCTGCGTTTAGATAAGGCTTTGTCGGATTTGACAGAATTATCACGTAGTCTTGCGAATGAACAAATCAAATCAGGCCAGGTCTTGGTCAATGGTCAAGTCAAGAAAGCTAAATACACAGTTCAAGAGGGCGATGTCGTCACTTACCATGTGCCAGAACCAGAGGTTTTAGAGTATGTAGCTGAGAATCTTCCGCTAGAAATCATCTACCAAGATGAGGATGTGGCCGTCGTTAACAAACCTCAGGGGATGGTTGTGCATCCGAGTGCTGGTCATACTAGTGGAACTCTGGTAAATGCCCTTATGTATCATATTAAGGACTTGTCGGGTATCAATGGGGTTCTGCGTCCAGGAATTGTTCACCGTATTGATAAGGATACGTCAGGCCTTCTTATGATAGCTAAAAATGATGATGCGCATCTAGCACTTGCTCAAGAACTCAAGGATAAAAAGTCTCTCCGCAAATATTGGGCGATTGTTCATGGAAATCTGCCCAATGATCGCGGTGTGATTGAAGCGCCGATTGGTCGTAGCGAAAAAGACCGTAAGAAACAGGCTGTGACTGCTAAAGGAAAGCCTGCAGTAACCCGTTTCCACGTCCTAGAACGCTTTGGTGATTATAGCTTAGTGGAGTTGCAACTGGAGACAGGGCGTACCCATCAAATCCGTGTTCACATGGCTTATATCGGTCATCCAGTCGCTGGTGATGAGGTCTATGGTCCTCGCAAGACTCTGAAAGGTCATGGACAATTTCTTCATGCCAAGACTCTAGGTTTTACTCATCCGAGAACAGGTGAGACCTTGGAATTTACAGCAGATATCCCAGAGATATTTAAGGAAACATTAGAGAGATTGAGAAAGAATTAGACGTGATAAAAGGTTGAGATGACTTGTCTCGACCTTTTTCCTATCAACTCTTTTCTATTTCCTGTCATTCATGTTATAATGGATAAATATGAAGAATCGGAGTGAAACTATGAAATTCAAACGGATTGTCTTTAAGGTGGGGACTTCTTCTCTGACGAATGAGGATGGAAGTTTATCACGTAGTAAGGTAAAGGCTATTACTCAGCAGTTGGCTATGTTGCACGAGTCTGGTCATGAATTGATTTTGGTGTCGTCAGGTGCCATTGCTGCTGGTTTTGGAGCCTTAGGATTTAAAAAGCGTCCGACTAAGATTGCTGATAAACAGGCTTCAGCAGCGGTAGGACAAGGACTTTTGTTGGAAGAATACACGACCAATCTTCTCTTGCGCCAAATCGTTTCTGCGCAAATCTTGCTGACTCAGGATGACTTTGTGGATAAGCGCCGTTATAAAAATGCCCATCAGGCTTTGTCAGTTCTACTTAGCCGTGGGGCGATTCCTATCATCAACGAGAATGACAGTGTCGTCATTGATGAGCTCAAGGTTGGGGACAATGACACTTTAAGTGCCCAGGTAGCGGCCATGGTCCAAGCAGACCTTTTGGTTCTCTTGACAGATGTGGACGGTCTCTATACTGGAAATCCTAATTCAGATCCAACAGCCAAACGCTTGGAGAAAATCGAGACCATTAATCGTGAGATTATCGATATGGCTGGCGGAGCTGGCTCTTCAAACGGAACTGGGGGCATGCTAACAAAAATCAAGGCTGCAACTATTGCGACAGAATCAGGAGTTCCTGTTTATATCTGTTCATCCTTGAAATCAGATGCCATGATTGAGGCGGCAGAGGAGACCAAGGATGGTTCTTACTTTGTTGCGCAAGAGAAGGGACTTCGTACCCAAAAACAATGGCTGGCCTTCTATGCTCAGAGTCAGGGTTCTATTTGGGTTGATAAAGGGGCTGCAGAAGCTCTCTCTCAACATGGAAAGAGTCTTCTCTTATCTGGTATCGTTGAAGCAGAAGGAGCCTTTTCTTACGGTGATATCGTGACAGTATTTGACAAGGAAAGTGGAAAATCACTTGGAAAAGGGCGCGTGCAATTTGGAGCATCTGCTTTGGAGGATATGTTGCGTTCTCAAAAAGCCAAGGGTGTCTTGATTCACCGTGATGACTGGATTTCCATTACTCCTGAAATCCAACTTCTCTTTACAGAATTTTAGAGGTAAACTATGGTAAGTACACAAGAACAATTTGAACAGGTACAGGCTGTTAAGAAGTCTATCAACACAGCTAGTGAAGACGTAAAAAACCAAGCCTTGCTAGCCATGGCTGATCATTTAGTGGCTGCTACTGAGGAGATTTTAGCAGCCAATGCCCTCGATATGGCAGCGGCCAAGGGGAAAATCTCAGATGTTATGTTGGATCGTCTTTATTTGGATGCAGGACGTATTGAAGCAATGGCAACTGGGATTCGTGAAGTGGTTGCTTTACCAGATCCAATCGGTGAAGTTTTGGAAACCAATCAGCTTGAAAATGGCTTGGTTATCACAAAGAAACGTGTGGCTATGGGCGTTATCGGTATTATCTATGAGAGCCGTCCAAATGTGACATCTGATGCGGCTGCTTTGGCTCTTAAAAGTGGAAATGCAGTTGTTCTTCGTAGTGGTAAGGACGCCTATCAAACAGCCCATGCCATTGTCACAGCTTTGAAGAAGGGCTTGGAGACGACTACTATTCACCCAGATGTGATTCAACTGGTGGAAGATACTAGCCGAGAAAGTAGCTATGCCATGATGAAGGCCAAGGGATATCTAGACCTCCTTATTCCTCGTGGGGGAGCTGGTTTGATCAATGCCGTGGTTGAGAATGCTATCGTACCTGTTATTGAGACCGGAACTGGGATTGTCCATGTTTATGTCGATAAGGATGCAGACGAAGACAAGGCCCTGTCTATCATCAACAATGCCAAAACTAGTCGTCCTTCTGTCTGCAATGCCATGGAGGTTCTCCTTGTTCATGAAGACAAAGCAGCAAGCTTCCTTCCTCGCTTGGAGCAAGTTCTAGTTGCAGAGCGTAAGGAAGCTGGACTGGAGCCAATTCAATTCCGATTGGATAGCAAAGCAAGCCAATTCGTTTCAGGTCGAGCAGCTGAGGCCCAAGACTTTGACACCGAGTTTTTAGACTATGTCCTAGCTGTTAAGGTTGTGAGCAGTTTAGAAGAAGCGGTTGCCCATATTGAAGCCCACAGTACCCATCATTCGGATGCCATTGTAACGGAAAATGCTGAAGCTGCAGCTTACTTTACAGATCAAGTGGACTCTGCAGCGGTTTATGTCAATGCCTCAACTCGTTTCACAGATGGGGGACAATTTGGTCTTGGATGTGAGATGGGAATTTCTACTCAGAAATTGCACGCGCGCGGTCCAATGGGCTTAAAAGAATTGACTAGCTACAAGTATGTGGTTACTGGTGACGGACAGATAAGGGAGTAAGAGATGAAGATTGGATTTATCGGTTTGGGGAATATGGGTGCTAGCTTGGCCAAGGCTGTTTTGCAGGCCAAGACGGGCGATGACATTCTCCTTGCCAATCGTAGTCAAGCCAAGGTAGATGCTTTCATTGCAGACTTTGGTGGTCAAGCTTCTAGCAATGAAGAAATATTTGCAGAAGCAGATGTGATTTTTCTAGGAGTGAAGCCTGCTCAGTTTTCTGAACTGCTTTCTCAATATCAGACCATCCTTGAAAAACGAGAAAGTCTTCTTTTGATTTCCATGGCAGCTGGATTGACTTTAGAAAAACTAGCAAGTCTTATCCCAAATCAACACAGAATTATTCGTATGATGCCAAATACTCCTGCTTCTATCGGTCAAGGAGTGATTAGCTATGCCTTGTCTCCTAATTGCAGGGCTGAGGACAGTGAGCTCTTTTGTCAGCTTTTAGCCAAGGCTGGTCTCTTGGTTGAACTAGGAGAAGGCTTAATAGATGCAGCGACAGGTCTTGCAGGTTGTGGACCAGCCTTTGTCTATCTCTTTATTGAGGCCTTGGCAGATGCGGGTGTTCAGACGGGATTGCCACGAGAAACGGCATTGAAAATGGCAGCTCAAACCGTGGTAGGAGCTGGTCAATTGGTCCTAGAAAGCCAAGAGCATCCTGGGGTCTTGAAAGACCAAGTCTGTAGCCCAGGCGGTTCGACTATTGCAGGCGTAGCAAGCCTAGAAGCGCATGCTTTTCGAGGAACGGTCATGGATGCAGTTGGTCAAGCATACAAACGAACACAAGAATTAGGTAAATAAGAGGTGGATGTGTCTGCCTCTTTTATGGTGGTTGATACTCTTCGAAAATCTCTTCAAACTGCGTCAACTTACATCTGCAACCTCAAAACAGTGTTTTGAGCAACCTGCGGGTAGCTTCCTAGTTTGCTCTTTGATTTTCATTGAGTATGAAATGAGAAGACAAAAAGATTGTCACAAACCCCTATTTTTTTGATAGAATAGAAGTAGTAAAAAAGAAATGAGTTAGACATGTCAAAAGGATTTTTAGTCTCTCTTGAGGGACCAGAGGGAGCAGGAAAGACCAGTGTTTTAGAGGCTCTGCTACCAATTTTAGAGGAAAAAGGGGTAGAGGTGCTGACGACCCGTGAACCTGGCGGAGTCTTGATTGGGGAGAAGATTCGGGAAGTGATTTTGGACCCAAGTCATACTCAGATGGATCCTAAAACGGAACTCCTTCTCTATATCGCCAGTCGCAGACAGCACTTGGTGGAAAAAGTTCTTCCAGCACTTGAAGCTAGCAAGTTGGTCATTATGGACCGCTTCATCGATAGTTCTCTTGCCTATCAGGGATTTGGCCGTGGTTTGGATATCGATGATATTGATTGGCTCAATCAGTTTGCGACAGATGGCCTTAAACCTGATTTGACACTCTATTTTGACATCGAGGTGGAAGAAGGACTGGCTCGCATTGCTGCTAATAGCAATCGTGAGGTCAATCGTTTGGACTTGGAAGGGTTGGACTTGCATAAAAAAGTTCGTCAAGGCTACCTTTCTCTTCTGAACAAAGAAGGGAATCGCATTGTCAAGATCAATGCTAGTCTCCCTTTGGAGCAAGTTGTGGAAACTACCAAGGCTATCTTGTTTGATAGAATGGGATTAGCTAAATGAAACAAGATCAACTAAAGGCCTGGCAGCCAGAACAGTTTGACCGCTTTGTCCGTATCTTGGAGCAAGACCAGCTCAATCATGCCTATCTCTTTTCAGGTTTCTTTGGAAGCTTGGAAATGGCGCAGTTTTTGGCTAAGAGCCTCTTTTGTACAGATAAGGTAGGCGTTTTACCATGTGAGAAATGCCGAAATTGTAAGCTGATTGAACAGGGAGAATTTCCCGATGTCACCTTGATTAAGCCAGTCAATCAGGTCATCAAGACAGAACGCATTCGGGAATTGGTGGGCCAGTTTTCTCAAGCAGGGATTGAAAGCCAGCAGCAGGTTTTTATAATCGAGCAAGCTGAGAAAATGCATCCTAATGCAGCCAATTCTCTGCTCAAGGTCATCGAAGAACCCCAGAGTGAGGTTTACATTTTCTTCTTGACTAGCGATGAGGAAAAGATCTTACCAACAATCCGCAGTCGGACCCAGATTTTCCACTTTAAAAAGCAAGAAGAACAACTCATCCATCAATTAGAACAAGCAGGTCTGGTCAAGAAAAAAGCGACTCTTTTAGCCCAGTTTAGTCAATCGCGAGCTGAAGCAGAAAAGTTGGCTAATCAGGCAAGTTTTTGGACATTGGTCGATGAAAGTGAACGCCTGCTGACTTGGTTAGTAGCTAAGAAAAAAGAAAGTTATTTGCAAGTTGCCAAACTAGCTAGCTTAGCAGATGACAAGGAAAAACAAGATCAGGTTTTACGGATTCTTGAAGTTCTCTGTGGACAAGATATTCTACAAGCAAGAGTAAGAGTGATTTTACAAGATTTGCTAGAAGCTAGAAAAATGTGGCAGGCTAATGTCAGCTTTCAAAATGCCATGGAATACCTGATCTTGAAAGAAATATAAACTCAGAGATGAATGATAAAGAAAGGAAAGGGCTGTTTTATGGACAAAAAGGAATTATTTGACGCGCTAGATGATTTTTCCCAACAGTTATTGGTAACCTTAGCCGATGTGGAAGCCATCAAGAAAAATCTCAAGAGCCTGGTAGAGGAAAATACAGCTCTTCGCTTGGAAAATAGTAAGTTGCGAGAACGCTTGGGTGAGGTGGAAGCAGATGCTCCCGTCAAGGCCAAGCATGTTCGTGAAAGTGTCCGTCGCATTTACCGGGATGGATTTCACGTTTGTAATGATTTTTATGGACAACGTCGAGAGCAGGATGAGGAATGTATGTTCTGTGACGAGTTGTTATACAGGGAGTAGGCATGCAGATTCAAAAAAGTTTTAAGGGGCAGTCTCCCTATGGCAAGCTGTACCTAGTGGCAACGCCGATTGGCAATCTAGATGATATGACCTTTCGAGCTATTCAGACCTTGAAAGAAGTGGACTGGATTGCTGCTGAGGACACGCGCAATACAGGTCTATTGCTCAAGCATTTTGACATTTCTACCAAGCAAATCAGTTTTTATGAGCACAATGCCAAGGAAAAGATTCCTGATTTGATTGGTTTCCTGAAAGCAGGGCAAAGTATTGCTCAGGTATCCGACGCGGGTCTGCCTAGCATCTCAGACCCTGGTCATGATTTGGTTAAGGCAGCCATTGAGGAAGAAATTGCAGTAGTGACTGTTCCAGGTGCCTCTGCAGGAATTTCTGCCTTGATTGCCAGTGGTTTAGCGCCACAGCCACATATCTTTTACGGCTTTTTACCGAGAAAATCAGGCCAGCAAAAGCAATTTTTCGACTCGAAAAAAGACTATCCTGAAACTCAGATTTTCTATGAATCGCCCCATCGTGTAGCTGATACGTTGGAAAATATGCTAGAAGTCTACGGCGACCGCTCGGTCGTCTTGGTCAGGGAATTGACCAAAATCTATGAAGAATACCAAAGAGGAAAGATCTCTGAATTGCTGGAAAGCATCTCTGAAACGCCACTTAAGGGAGAATGCCTTCTTATCGTTGAAGGTGCCAGTCAGGATGTGGAAGAAAAAGACGAGGAAGACTTGTTCTTAGAAATCCAAGTCCGCATCCAGCAAGGCATGAAGAAAAACCAAGCTATCAAGGAAGTCGCTAAGATTTACCAGTGGAATAAAAGCCAGCTTTATGCTGCCTACCACGAATGGGAAGAAAATCAAGAAAATGACTAAACAGGGAAGTTTGCCTTCTTCCCTTTTTTTGTTATACTAGTAGAAGAAAAAATTAGAAAGATTTGTGGGAGTGAAAAAGTCCGGGGGACTTTTTCAGCCTGAGCCAAGAAATTCGAGAGCGAAGTAAGTCCTGTGGACTTTTTCAGCCTGATCCAAGAAATTCGAAAACTCTTAAGTTTGATTGGCTTTTTCAATGTGAACCTTGTCTTCATACTCCCAAAGAGGTATTAGTGTCGTGTCTCAATCTTATATCAATGTTATCGGTGCTGGTTTGGCAGGTTCTGAAGCAGCCTACCAAATTGCAGAACGTGGTATTCCAGTTAAACTCTATGAAATGCGTGGTGTCAAGTCAACACCTCAACACAAAACAAACAATTTTGCAGAGTTAGTTTGTTCTAATTCTCTTCGTGGAGATGCTCTGACAAATGCAGTTGGTCTTCTCAAGGAAGAAATGCGTCGCTTGGGTTCTGTTATTTTGGAATCTGCTGAGGCTACACGTGTTCCTGCAGGAGGAGCTCTTGCGGTGGACCGTGATGTTTTCTCCCAAATGGTAACCGAAAAAGTGGCCAACCATCCCTTGATTGAAGTGGTGCGTGATGAAATTACAGAATTACCGACTGATGTTATTACAGTTGTGGCGACTGGTCCCTTGACTAGCGATGCCTTGGCTGAAAAGATTCATGCTCTTAATGACGGCGATGGTTTCTATTTCTACGATGCGGCAGCGCCGATTATCGATGTCAATACTATAGATATGAGCAAGGTCTATCTCAAGTCTCGTTATGATAAGGGAGAAGCCGCTTATCTCAACGCTCCAATGACCAAGCAAGAGTTTATGGATTTCCATGAAGCCTTGGTCAGTGCGGAAGAAGCACCGCTCAATTCTTTCGAAAAAGAAAAGTACTTTGAAGGCTGTATGCCTATCGAAGTCATGGCCAAACGAGGTATTAAAACCATGCTTTATGGCCCTATGAAACCAGTCGGTCTTGAGTATCCAGACGACTACACAGGACCTCGTGATGGAGAATTCAAAACCCCTTATGCGGTTGTCCAGCTTCGTCAGGACAATGCGGCTGGTAGCCTTTACAATATTGTTGGTTTCCAGACCCACCTCAAATGGGGAGAACAAAAGCGTGTCTTCCAAATGATTCCAGGTCTTGAAAATGCGGAGTTTGTACGTTATGGTGTCATGCACCGCAATTCTTACATGGATTCACCAAATCTTCTTGAGCAGACCTATCGTTCCAAGAAACAGCCAAACCTCTTCTTTGCTGGTCAGATGACAGGTGTGGAAGGCTATGTTGAGTCAGCTGCTTCAGGCTTGGTTGCGGGAATTAACGCCGCTCGTCTCTTCAAGGGAGAAAGCGAGGCTGTTTTCCCAGAGACCACAGCGATTGGAAGTCTGGCTCATTATATCACCCATGCTGACAGCAAACATTTCCAACCAATGAATGTCAACTTTGGGATTATCAAGGAGTTGGAAGGCGAGCGTATTCGTGATAAGAAGGCTCGTTATGAAAAAATTGCAGAGCGCGCTCTTAGCGACCTAGAAGAATTTTTAACTGTCTAATTTTTTTGAAAGAATTGCTCATGATACTATAAAAATCTTAGAAATTGTGATAAAATAGGTAGGATAAAAGAAGGAGAGTGAAAATGGCGAATCCCAAGTATAAACGTATTTTAATCAAGTTATCAGGTGAAGCCCTTGCCGGTGAACGAGGCGTAGGGATTGATATCCAAACAGTTCAAACAATCGCAAAAGAGATTCAAGAAGTTCATAGCTTAGGTATCGAAATTGCCCTTGTTATTGGTGGAGGAAATCTCTGGCGTGGCGAACCTGCTGCAGAAGCAGGAATGGACCGCGTTCAGGCAGATTACACAGGAATGCTTGGGACTGTTATGAATGCTCTTGTGATGGCAGATTCATTGCAACAAGTTGGGGTTGATACACGTGTGCAAACAGCTATTGCTATGCAACAAGTGGCAGAGCCTTATGTCCGTGGCCGTGCCCTTCGTCACCTTGAAAAAGGCCGTATCGTTATCTTTGGTGCCGGAATTGGTTCACCTTACTTCTCAACCGATACAACAGCGGCCCTTCGTGCAGCTGAAATCGAAGCAGATGCCATCCTTATGGCTAAAAATGGTGTCGACGGTGTTTACAATGCCGATCCTAAGAAGGACAAGACAGCTGTTAAATTTGAAGAATTGACCCACCGTGACGTTATCAATAAAGGTCTCCGTATCATGGACTCAACAGCTTCAACCCTCTCAATGGACAACGATATTGACTTGGTTGTCTTTAACATGAACCAACCAGGCAACATCAAACGTGTCGTATTTGGTGAAAATATCGGAACAACAGTTTCAAATAATATCGAAGAAAAGGAATAAGAAAGATTATGGCTAACGCAATTATTGAAAAAGCTAAAGAGAGAATGACCCAGTCTCACCAATCACTTGCTCGTGAATTTGGTGGTATCCGTGCTGGCCGTGCCAATGCAAGCTTGCTTGACCGTGTACATGTAGAATACTATGGAGTCGAAACTCCTCTTAACCAAATCGCTTCAATTACCATTCCAGAAGCGCGTGTTTTGTTGGTAACACCATTTGACAAGTCTTCATTGAAAGACATCGAACGTGCTTTGAACGCTTCTGATCTTGGTATCACACCAGCGAATGACGGTTCTGTGATTCGCTTGGTTATCCCAGCTCTTACAGAAGAAACTCGTCGTGACCTTGCTAAAGAAGTGAAGAAGGTCGGTGAGAATGCTAAGGTGGCTGTCCGCAATATCCGTCGCGATGCTATGGACGAAGCTAAGAAACAAGAAAAAGCAAAAGAAATCACTGAAGACGAATTGAAGACTCTTGAAAAAGACATTCAAAAAGTAACAGACGATGCTGTTAAACACATCGACGACATGACTGCCAACAAAGAGAAAGAACTTTTGGAAGTCTAAAAATAAACAGAAAAACTCAGTTGGCATTGCTGGCTGAGTTTTATTCGAAAGAAGGAAATATGAATACAAATCTTGCAAGTTTTATCGTTGGACTGATCATCGATGAAAACGACCGTTTTTACTTTGTGCAAAAGGATGGTCAAACCTATGCTCTTGCTAAGGAAGAAGGTCAACATACGGTAGGGGATACGGTCAAAGGTTTTGCCTACACGGATATGAAGCAAAAACTCCGCCTGACCACTCTAGAAGTGACCGCCACTCAGGACCAATTTGGTTGGGGAACTGTAACGGAAGTTCGTAAAGACTTGGGTGTCTTTGTGGATACAGGCCTTCCTGACAAGGAAATCGTTGTGTCACTCGATATTCTCCCTGAGCTCAAGGAACTCTGGCCTAAGAAGGGCGACCAACTTTACATCCGTCTCGAAGTGGACAAGAAAGACCGTATCTGGGGACTCTTGGCTTATCAAGAAGACTTCAAACGTCTGGCTCGTCCTGCCTACAACAACATGCAGAACCAAAACTGGCCAGCCATTGTTTACCGCCTCAAGCTGTCAGGGACTTTTGTTTACCTGCCAGAAAATAACATGCTTGGCTTTATCCATCCTAGCGAGCGCTACGCAGAGCCACGTTTGGGTCAAGTTTTAGATGCGCGTGTTATTGGTTTCCGTGAAGTGGACCGTACTTTGAACCTATCCCTTAAACCACGTTCCTTTGAGATGTTGGAAAATGATGCCCAGATGATTTTGACCTACTTGGAAAGCAATGGTGGTTTCATGACCTTGAATGACAAGTCATCCCCTGAGGATATCAAGGCAACCTTTGGAATTTCTAAAGGTCAGTTCAAGAAAGCACTCGGTGGCTTGATGAAGGCTGGTAAAATCAAGCAAGACCAGTTTGGGACAGAGTTGATTTAGGGAGACATATGAGAAAATCATTTTACACTTGGCTCATGACCGAGCGCAATCCTAAAAGTAACAGTCCCAAAGCTATCTTGGCAGACCTAGCTTTTGAAGAGTCAGCCTTTCCAAAACACACAGATGATTTTGATGAGGTGAGTCGCTTTTTGGAGGAGCATGCCAGTTTCTCTTTTAACCTAGGAGACTTTGACGCTATCTGGCAAGAATACATAGAGCACTAGCATGATTCACTGGGTTTGGGCTAGTAATTTCTCCACCCCTTTGCTATAATAAAAAGAAATAAAAGGATTAGAGAGGTTCTTTATTTGAAGGAACATTCAATAGACATTCAACTGAGTCATCCAGATGACCTGTTTCATCTTTTTGGTTCCAATGAGCGCCATCTTCGTTTGATGGAAGAAGAGCTTGATGTTGTGATTCATGCCCGTACAGAGATTGTACAGGTTTTAGGAGAAGAGACTGCCTGTGAGGAAGCCCGTCAGGTTATTCAAGCTCTCATGGTCTTGGTAAATCGTGGGATGACCGTTGGTACGCCAGATGTGGTGACTGCAATTAGCATGGTCAAAAACGATGAAATCGACAAGTTTGTCGCCCTTTACGAAGAAGAAATCATCAAGGATAATACTGGGAAGCCTATCCGTGTCAAAACCCTGGGTCAAAAACTTTATGTGGACAGTGTTAAACAGCATGATGTGACCTTTGGAATTGGGCCAGCAGGTACAGGGAAGACCTTCCTTGCAGTGACGTTGGCTGTGACAGCTCTTAAACGTGGTCAGGTTAAGCGGATTATCCTAACACGCCCGGCGGTGGAAGCAGGAGAGAGTCTAGGTTTTCTTCCGGGTGATCTTAAGGAGAAGGTAGATCCTTACCTTCGACCTGTTTATGATGCCTTGTATCAGATTCTGGGGAAAGACCAAACAACTCGACTCATGGAGCGTGAAATTATCGAGATTGCGCCCCTTGCCTATATGCGTGGACGGACCTTGGATGATGCTTTTGTCATTCTCGATGAGGCGCAAAATACGACTATCATGCAGATGAAGATGTTTTTGACTCGTTTAGGCTTTAATTCTAAGATGATTGTCAATGGAGATATCAGTCAGATTGACCTTCCGCGTAACGTCAAGTCCGGTTTGATTGATGCCCAAGAGAAACTCAAGAACATCCATCAGATTGACTTTGTTCATTTTTCAGCCAAGGATGTGGTTCGCCATCCAGTTGTCGCTCAGATTATCCGAGCCTATGAACCAGTACCAGTTAAAAATGAAGGGCGTGAAGAAGTCCAAGAAGAAACAGAATAGCAAAAAAGAGCAGTTCA